>NZ_JBHYUG010000017.1:0-121374 GCF_042749375.1 Streptomyces sp. NPDC059477
GGTCTGCGGATCTCCTCGCCGGGCGGCGGGGGCGGCCGGGCCGGGGCGCCGCGCCGCCCCCGGCCCCCCCCACCCCACCGGCACAGTGGGGGGGGCCGGGGCGGGGGGGGCCCACACGGCCGGGGCGCAGCAGCGCCGGGTCGAGGATGTCGGGCCGGTTGGTGGCGGCGATCAGGATCACACCGCCCTTGACGTCGAAGCCGTCCATCTCGACCAGCAGCTGGTTGAGGGTCTGCTCGCGCTCGTCGTGACCACCGCCGAGGCCGGCGCCGCGATGGCGGCCGACCGCGTCGATCTCGTCGACGAAGACGATCGCCGGGGCGTTCGCCTTGGCCTGCTCGAAGAGGTCACGGACCCGGGAGGCGCCGACGCCGACGAACATCTCGACGAAGTCGGAACCGGAGATCGAGTAGAACGGAACGCCCGCCTCACCGGCGACGGCCCGCGCGAGCAGCGTCTTGCCGGTACCGGGCGGGCCGTACAGCAGCACGCCCTTGGGGATCTTGGCGCCCACGGCCTGGAACTTGGCCGGCTCCTGGAGGAACTCCTTGATCTCGTGGAGCTCCTCGACCGCCTCGTCCGAACCGGCGACGTCCGCGAAGGTCGTCTTCGGCGTGTCCTTGGTGATCAGCTTCGCCTTCGACTTCCCGAAGTTCATCACCCGGGAGCCGCCGCCCTGCATCTGATTCATCAGGAACAGGAAGACGACCACGATGAGAACGAAGGGGAGCAAGGACAGCAGGATGCCGACGAACGGGTTCTGCTTGGACGGCGAGACCGTATAGCCGTCGGGGATCTGGTTGTCCTGGTACTTGGTCTGGAGCGTATTGGCGAGGGTGGTGCCCTGATCGCCGATGTAGCTGGCCTGGATCTTGGAGCTGCCCTCGATCTTCTGGCCGTCCTTGAGGGTGGCCTTGATGGTCTGCTCGTCGCCGGTGGTCAGGCTGACCGCACTGACCCGGTTCTCGTTGATCGCCTGGACGACCTGGCCGGTGTCCACCGTCTTGTAGCCGCCGGACGAGCCGACGACCTGCATCAACACGACCACGGCAAGGACGGCCAGCACGATCCACATGACCGGCCCACGGAAGTATCGCTTCACGTCCATCCACACGGAGCGGTGCCGCCCCGTCCCTCCTGCCATAGTGAGTTTGATAAGACAGTTCTTCTGACGGTACCCCAGCATTGTGGCCCGAAGGCGCACGGGACTGCCGGTAATCCCGTCTACGCATGCTCCAACGGCGCGGAACCCGCTGGGGTTCCCGATTTCCTCGTACCCCTTGGTCCGTACGGTCTCGTACGTTCCTCGTACCCCTTGGTCCGTACGGATCAGCGGCGCCCGCCGCCCGTACGGCCCGGGGGGTGTCAGCCGCCGTAGACGTGGGGCGCGAGCGTACCGACGAACGGGAGGTTGCGGTACTTCTCGGCGAAGTCGAGGCCGTAACCGACGACGAATTCGTTCGGAATGTCGAAGCCCACCCATTCGACGTCGATGGCGACCTTCGCCGCGTCGGGCTTGCGCAGCAGCGTGCACACCTTGAGCGACTCGGGCTCGCGCGAGCCGAGGTTGGACAGCAGCCAGGACAGGGTCAGGCCGGAGTCGATGATGTCCTCGACGATCAGGACGTGCCGGCCCTTGATGTCGGTGTCGAGGTCCTTGAGGATCCGCACGACACCGGAGGACTGGGTGCCCGCGCCGTAGGACGACACCGCCATCCAGTCCATGGTGACGGGGGTGGACAGCGCACGGGCGAGGTCTGCCATGACCATCACCGCGCCCTTGAGGACACCGACGAGGAGCAGGTCCTTGCCCGCGTACTCGGCGTCGATCTTGGCGGCCAGCTCGGTCAGCTTGGCGTCGATCTCTTCCTTGGTGATGAGTACCTGTTGGAGGTCGGCACCCATGTCTTTCGCGTCCACCCGCATCACTTTCGGTCGTCCAAGCGGCTGACCGTGCCCCCTCTCCGGAGGGGGTCCGGAGCGGTGTCGGTTCAGCCTTGCCGAATGACCAGTCTGCCACCCTGCCGCTGGGCGGCGACCTTGCCGGGGAGGTTGATGGCCCCCTGACCGCGCCAGCCGGTGATCAGGCGGTCCATTTCCTCGATGTGACGCGCGAACAGCGAGCCCGCCGGGGCACCCGCCTCGATGGCCGCGCGCCGCAGCACCCGGCGGCGGACGGCGGGCGGCAGGGCGTAGAGCTTGGCGCACTCCAGGAGCCCCGCGGAGTCCCGTACGGCGCTCTCGGCCTGGCGGGCCCAGGTGTCCAGGGCGTCCGCGTCGTCCCGGGACAGCTGGGCCGTGCGGGCGAGCGCCTCCACCACGCCCTTGCCGAGCGCCTTCTCCAGGGCGGGCAGGCCCTCGTGGCGCAGGCGGGAGCGGGTGTAGGCGGGGTCCGCGTTGTGCGGGTCGTCCCAGACCGGCAGGGACTGGACCATGCACGCCTTGCGGACGGTCTGCCGGTCGAGCTGGAGGAAGGGGCGCCGGTAGCGGCCGTCGGCCCCCGAGACCGCGGCCATACCGGACAGCGAGCGGATGCCGGAGCCACGGGCGAGCCCCAGCAGGACGGTCTCGGCCTGGTCGTCGCGGGTGTGCCCGAGCAGGACCGCGGCGGCGCCCCGGCGGGCGGCGGCGTCGTCGAGAGCGGCGTAGCGGGCGTCGCGGGCGGCGGCCTCCGGGCCCACCCGCCGTCCGCCGCCGCCCGCGTAGGCGGCGCCGTGCGCCGGGGTGCTGGATTCGCTGCCGATGGTGACGGCGGTGGCCTCGACCGGGTCCAGGCCGAGTCCGCGCAGCCGCTGGACGACGTCCTCGGCGCGCGCGGCGGAGCCGGGCTGGAGTCCGTGGTCGACGGTGATGCCGCCGGCCCGGATGCCGAGGCGGGGGGCTTCGAAGGCGAGGGCGGAGGCGAGCGCCATGGAGTCGGCGCCGCCGGAACAGGCGACGAGCACGAGCGGGGTCGGCGGGCGCTCGTGCGCGGCGGCGCGGGCCGCGCCGGGGGGAGCGGCGTAGGCGGCGCCGGGGGGAGCGGCGTGGGCGGCGCCGGGGGGAGCGGCGTAGGCGGCGCCGGAGGACCGGGCGGCGAGTGTGCCGGTGAGGTCGGGGACGCGGCTGTGTTCGGTGAGGATGTCGTGGAGGACGCGGCGGACCGCCAGGCGTATCGCCGCGACCGCAGGATGGGGACCCATGTCCGGTTCCCTTCATGAAGTTTTCGGGGGGTGAGCCCGAGTTCGGTCACTCAGAGTGTGTAGATGGTGACAGAACCGAGCGGTTCCCCGAGCATTGCACGCCTGCCAGGGCCTCACGGTCCCTCGGACGGGTGATTGGAGGGGCGTTCGACTGCCGTCGGCCGGATCCGGTGCACCACGTCACGAGGGATTCACCTCGCGCACCCTCGTTTCACGACTCCGCCTTGCGGTGCACCCGCGCGATCCAGTCCGCCGGTTTGGCGATCTCCGCCTTGGTGGGCAGGGTGTTGGGGGAGGTCCACACCCGGTTGAAGCCGTCCATGCCGGTCTCCTCGACGACCGCGCGGACGAACCGCTCGCCGTCCCGGTACTGCCGCAGCTTGGCGTCCAGGCCGAGCAGCTTGCGCAGCGCCAGGTCCAGGCGGGAGGCGCCCTTGGCGCGCCGCTGCTGGAACTTCTCGCGGATCTCCCCGACGGTCGGTACGACCTGCGGTCCCACCCCGTCCATGACGAAGTCGGCGTGGCCCTCCAGCAGCGACATCACCGCCGTCAGCCGTCCGAGGATCTCCCGCTGGCCCGGGGTCTGCACGATCTCCACGAGCGAGCGCCCGCCGTCGTCCTCCTCGCCCTCCGGACGGCCGCCGGCCAGCGACTGCGCGGCCTCCCGGATCCGCTCCAGCACGGTCATCGGATCGACCTCGGTCTCGCCGAGGAACGACTGGATTTCGCCCTGAAGGTGATCACGCAGCCAGGGCACGGCCGAGAACTGGGTGCGGTGGGTCTCCTCGTGCAGGCACACCCACAGCCGGAAGTCGTGCGGCTGTACGTCGAGTTCGCGCTCGACGTGGACGATGTTCGGGGCGACGAGCAGGAGGCGCCCGCCGCCGTTCGTACCCGCCGGGAGTTCGCGGGTGGCGGGGGCGAAGGTCTCGTACTGGCCGAGGACCCGGGACGACAGGAAGGACAGCAGCATGCCCAGCTCGACGCCGGTGACCTTGCCGCCGACCGCGCCGAGCACGGCACCGCCGGGGGTGCTGCCGCGACGTTCCTGCATCTTGTCGAGGAGGGGTTTGAGGATCTCGCGGAACCCGGCGACGTTCGCCCGCACCCAGCCGGGGCGGTCGACCACCAGGACCGGGGTGTCATGGGTCTCCTCGGTCCCCATCCGGGTGAAGCCCCGGACGTGTTCCTCGGACGCTCTGGCATGGCGGCGAAGCTCCGCGACGACAGCCCGGGCCTCGTCACGGCTCACCTCCGGACCCGGCCGCACCAGCCGGGTCGCGGTCGCCACCGCGAGATTCCAGTCGACCATCCCAGAAGAAGCAGCACCACCGATGCTCGTCATGCGCTCAACGGTACGTGAGCGCTGCCGCTGGGGGCAGGCGTGAGGGCAGCCGGGCCCGGAGCCCACGTCGTCCCGCGCCCCGGCGACCGCCTTCCCCCAGCCGCCCCGGGACCCGTCTCCCGCCGTCGGCGTCCCACGCCGGGGAGGGGTCTCCGACCGTTCGCTCCTGCGGGACACCCACCGCGGCGGCGCCCTGCGGCGCGACAGTCGCCCGGCGACCGGGCGACACCCGCTCGGCGGGCGGCCGGACGCGGCGTAGGGGCTGCGGCCCACCGCGCAAGAGAAAACAACGCGCCAGCACGGCGGGTGCGACGCGAAGCGTGGCGGGTGCGGCACGCGGGACGGTGGGTGGGCGGGCGAAGCGTGGCAAGTGGTCCCGCGAAGCGTGGCGGGTGCGGCACGAAGCATGGCGGGTGCGGCACACGGGACGGTGGGTGGGCGGGCGAAGCGTGGCAAGTGGTCCCGCGAAGCGTGGCGGGTGCGGCACGAAGCATGGCGGGTGCGGCACACGGGACGGTGGGTGGGCGGGCGGTCGGGCGGTCGGGCGGTCGGGCGGTCGGGCGGTCGGGCGGTCGGGCGGTCGGGCGGAGCGTGGCAGGTGGTGGCGGGCGGTACGGCGGGTGCCGCGCGGCAGATGACCGGCAGCGGCGACATGCCTCAGGGGGCGGCGCGCCGAGTCCCAGGCGGCGGTGCGGAGCGCAACGGGGGCGGGCGGTACGGCGGAAGATCCGCAGCGGTCGTCGCGTCCCCGGCCACCGCCCTGCACGGCAGCGGCTCCCGGCGCCGACGGTACCGGCGTCCGTGAGCAGCGCGGCCGGGCCCTTCTGACGGACCTCCGTGGGAGAAGGGGCGGCGGCGGTCGGTGCGGGCCGGGTGGCGCGACGCCGTGGGGATACGGCGGATGGACCTGGGGTCGTTGGTCTTGGATCCGGGGTCGTTGGTATTGGGTCTGGGGTCGTTCGTTGGATCTGGTCGGATCTGGGTCGGGGCTGGGGCCCGCCCGTGAGTGTGGCGTGATCCGAGCGGGCGGACTCAGCGGCAGGCGCAGGTCGCCAGGGCGGTCGCCGTTCTGTCGAGGGCCGTCTGGGCGGCGGTCGGGTCGGTGGTGTCGGTGGCCAGGAAAGCGAAGGCCAGGAGGCGGCCACGGGCGTCGACGGCGGTGCCGGCCAGGGTGTTGACGCCGGTCAGGGTGCCGGTCTTGGCGCGTACGACGCCCGCGGCCCCGTCGATGGCACCATCGGCGCCGCTGTCCGTGTAGCGGGTGCTGAGCGTGCCGGTGAAGCCGGCCACCGGCAGGCCCGTGAGGGTGGCGCGGAGGTCGGGGTGGGCGGGGTCGGCGGCCTTGACGAGCAGGGCGGTGAGCAGGTCGGCGGTGAGCCGGTCGGCGCGGTCGAGGCCGCTGCCGTCCTTGAGGACGGCGCCGGTCACCGGCAGTCCCAGTTTCCGGAGCTGGGCCTTCATGGCCGTACCGGCGCCCTTGAAGTCGGCGCGTTCGCCCGAGGCGAGGGCGGTGTGCCGGGCGAGGGCCTCGGCGATGTCGTTGTCGCTGTTGGTGAGCATGCGTTCGACCAGTGTCGACAGGGGCGGGGAGGAGACCGTGGCCAGGGTGTCCGCCCGGGACGTGGCCTTGGAGGGGCCGGGCGCGGTCGTCGTGATGCCCTGCTGCTTGAGGAACGCGGCGAAGGACCGGGTCGCCTCCGCCGCCGGGTCGGTGTGGCGGGGGGCCGGGCCGCTGGTCGAGTCGTCGGTGCGGGCCTCGTCCGCCATCAGGGGGGTGACCTTGGCGAGGTTGTCGTTGACGCCGATCGGGTGGAGCCCGTTCCCGGCGTACAGAGTGGTGTCGTACGACAGGGTGACCTCGGTGACCTTGCGCTTCTTCAGTTCCGCGGCGGTCTGCTCGGCGAGGGTGCGCAGGCTGGCCCAGCCCTCGGCGTCCTCGCGGGCGGTCAGCGTGGGGTCGCCGCCGCCGACGAGGACGAGTTCGCCGGTGTCGGGCTCGAAGGCGGCCCGGGTGGCGAGGCGGTGGTCGGCGCCGAGGGCGGACAGCGCGGCCACGGCGGTGGCGATCTTCGTGGTGGACGCCGGGGTGAGCGCCGCGCCGGAACCGAGCCCGTACAGCGGCTTGCCGGTGGCGACCTCGACGACCGAGGCGCCGCGGCGATCCCCCAGCCCGGCGTCCGCGAGGAGCGGGTCGAGAATCTCGTCGAGGGTCTTGCCGCCGTTCGGGGCGGACTTCACCCCTCCGGCCGTGCCCGCGGCGGGGCCGAGACCGGTCAGGACGGACCCGGCGCTGGGCGCGGGACGCGGCGTTCCGGCGGACGTATCGGAATTACGACCGTGATCTGTGCCACCCGCAGCCGGCCCGGCGGCGGCCCGTTCCCGCTCCGCCGTACGCTGTCCGGTGGCGTCCCAGGGCCCGGCGGCGGTCACCACACCGGCGGCCAGCACGAGCCCGACGGCCGCCGCACCCGCCGTGTACTGCCAGGTCTTCACCGTGGTCACCAGCTTGGCCTGCGGTTTCACGGCCCGCGCCCAGCGCGCGACCCGCGGCTTCGCGGCCAACGCCGCCCGTGTGAGCCGAGGCCGTACGGCATCCGCAAGCCGCTTCACCTGCGGTCTCGCCCGCCAGCGACTCTGTTCGGGCACGACCACCAGCCCCTTTCGCGATCACACACCTGCGTGAGGGACACTTAATCACCAGAAACGCGTGCTGATCATGGAGGAGCCACCGGTGGAGTTCGACGTCACGATCGAGATCCCGAAGGGTTCGCGCAACAAGTACGAGGTGGACCACGAGACCGGTCGTATCCGCTTGGACCGCCGACTCTTCACCTCGACCAGCTACCCGGCCGACTACGGCTTTGTCGAGAACACCCTCGGCGAGGACGGCGATCCGCTGGACGCGCTGGTCATCCTGGAGGAGCCGACCTTCCCCGGCTGCCTCATCAAGTGCCGTGCGATCGGCATGTTCCGGATGACGGACGAGGCCGGCGGCGACGACAAGCTGCTGTGCGTCCCCGCGTCCGACCCGCGGGTGGAGCACCTGCGCGACATCCACCACGTGTCGGAGTTCGACCGCCTGGAGATCCAGCACTTCTTCGAGGTCTACAAGGACCTGGAGCCCGGCAAGTCCGTCGAGGGCGCCAACTGGGTGGGCCGGACCGAGGCCGAGGTCGAGATCGAGCGGTCCTACAAGCGCTTCAAGGAGACGGGCGGCCACTGAACCCCGCCTTCCGCGACCGGGTCGTACGTGCCGCATCGAGCGCACGTACGGCCCTTTCGCGTGTCTGTGCGCATACTGTGGCCATCGGGACCGCAGTCGTACAGGGAGCGCTGCTTTAGGTGACGGGCGCGGAGGACCACCAGCCGCATTCGGACGAGGCGCGGGGCGTGCTCGATCCGGAGGTGACGAGCGAGTTCGCGATTCCGGCGGGTCTGGACGTGTCCAGGGCGGGCGGTGAGCCGGAGACCACCTCCGAGTTCGCCGTGCCGAACGGCCTGGACGTGCCGCCCACCGCCCGGGCCTCTGCGGGCGAGCAGGAGGGGTCGGCGTTCACGGCGCCGAGCGTCTACAGCGCCGGACAGGCGCCGCCCGTGTTCACCCCGCCGGGCCGGCTGCCGGCGATCAGTCTGACCAAGGACGCGCCCTGGCAGGACCGGATGCGCACGATACTGCGCATGCCGGTGGCCGAGCGGCCCGCGCCGGAGGCCGTGCACAAACCGGACGAGACCGGTCCCGCCGTACCGCGCGTGCTCGATCTGACCCTGCGCATCGGCGAACTGCTGCTGGCGGGCGGCGAGGGCGCGGAGGACGTGGAGGCGGCGATGTTCGCCGTCTGCCGCTCCTACGGCCTGGACCGCTGCGAGCCGACGGTCACCTTCACCCTGCTGTCCATCTCTCACCAGCCGTCCCTCGTGGACGACCCGGTGACGGCGTCGCGGACCGTGCGGCGCCGCGCGACCGACTACACCCGGCTGGCGGCCGTGTTCCGGCTGGTGGACGACCTCAGCGACCCCGCGAGCCATCTCTCCCTGGAGGAGGCGTACCGGCGGCTCGCCGAGATCCGCCGCAACCGGCACCCGTACCCGACCTGGGTGCTGACGCTGGCCAGTGGGCTGCTCGCCGGGGCGGCGTCGCTGCTGGTCGGCGGTGACGTCCTGGTCTTCTTCGCGGCGGCGGTCGGCGCGATGCTGGGCGACCGGCTGGCGTGGTGGTGCGCCGGGCGCGGGCTGCCGGAGTTCTATCAGTTCGTGGTCGCCGCGATGCCGCCCGCCGCGATGGGGGTCGCGCTGACCGTGGCGCACATCGACGTCCGGGCATCCGCCGTGATCACCGGTGGGCTGTTCGCGCTGCTGCCGGGGCGGGCGCTGGTCGCGGGCGTGCAGGACGGGCTGACCGGTTTCTACATCACCGCCGCGGCCCGGCTGCTGGAGGTCATGTACCTGTTCGTCGGGATCGTCGTCGGTGTGCTGGTGGTGCTGTACTTCGGTGTCCAGCTGGGCGCCTCGCTGAACCCGGACGCGGCCCTGCTGTTCGCCGAACGGCCGGGATTGCAGATCGGCGCATCGATGCTGCTGTCCCTGACCTTCGCGGTCCTGCTCCAGCAGGAACGATCCACCGTGCTCGCCGTGACCCTGAACGGCGGCGTCGCCTGGTCCGTGTACGGCGCCATGCACTACGCCGGTGGTCTGTCACCGGTCGCCTCCACCGCCGTCGCGGCGGGGCTGGTGGGGCTGTTCGGGCAGTTGCTGTCCCGGTACCGGTACGCGTCGGCGCTGCCGTACACCACCGCCGCGATCGGGCCCCTGCTGCCGGGTTCCGCCACGTACTTCGGTGTGCTGTCGATCGCTCAGAACGAGGTCAACGCCGGGCTCAGCTCGCTGACGAAGGCGGCGGCGCTCGCGATGGCCATCGCCATCGGGGTGAATCTGGGGGCGGAGATCTCCCGGCTGGCACTGCGCGTACCGGGCGGCTCCGCCGGGGGGCGGCGGGCGGCGAAGCGGACGCGAGGGTTTTGAGGGGGCGCCCGCGCCCACCGGGCGAGGGTTTTGCGGGGGCGCGCTCCACCGGGGCGGGGGGACGCCCCACCGGGGCGGGGGGATCTGCCGGGCGGCGACCGCGGGTTCGTCGTGGTCGCTCGCGCAGTTCCCCGCGCCCCTTGGCGGCGTCGGGTCAGCCCTGGTTGTAGGGGTACTGGCCGGACTGCTGCGGGTAGTTCTGGGGGTACGGCTGCTGCTGCGGCTGCTGCTGTGGGTGCTGAGGGTGCTGGGGGGCGTACGGCTGCTGCGGCTGGCCGTAGTACTGGTCGTGCTGCTGCTGGTCGTAGCCCTGGGGGTACTGCTGCTGCGGGGGCTGCTGCTGGGGGTAGCCCTGGTTGCCCTGCGGGGCCTGGGGGTGGGCCTGGGGCTGGGGCTGGGGGTCCGTCGGGGGGATGCGGCGGAGCTGGGTCGTGGCGTCGTCCATCGCCGGGGGCTGCTGCTGGGCGTAGGGGTACGGCTGCTGCGGGGCCGCCTGCTGCTGGTGGTGCGGGGCGGTGGGCTGCGGGTTGTTCTTCTTCTGCTTCCGGGCGCGCAGCACCTCGAAGATGATCGGCAGGACCGAGATCAGGACGATCAGGATCAGGATCGCCTCGATGTTCGCCTTGACGAAGGCGATGTTGCCGAGCCAGGAGCCGAGGAAGGTGACCCCGGCGCCCCAGAGGACACCGCCGACCACGTTGAAGATCAGGAACGTGCGGTACCGCATCCCGCTGACGCCCGCGATGATCGGCGTGAACGTCCGCACGATCGGCACGAAGCGGGCCAGGACCAGGGACTTCGGGCCGTGCTTCTCGAAGAACTCGTGCGCCTTCGTCACATTCTCCTGCTTGAACAAGCGGGAGTCCGGTCGGGTGAACAGCGCCGGGCCGACCTTCTTACCGAACATATAACCCACCTGGTCGCCGACGATGGCGGCGACGACGATGAGCGCGATCGCGCCCCACAGCGGGAAGTCCAGCTGACCCGAGGTGATCAGCAGACCCGCGGTGAAGAGCAGGGAGTCACCCGGCAGGAAGAACCCGATGAGCAGGCCCGATTCGGCGAAGACGATCAGGAGCAGGCCCCAGATGCCGAAGTTGTCGAGCAGGGTGTTCGGATCGAGCCAGCTCGGTCCGAGGGCAAGCGTCGTCACGGTTCCTGGCTCCTGAGGGGTGATGAGAACTACGGCGTCCGTACGGGCGGACAAAGCTATCAACGCTGTGTGTCCGCCCCAGGTTCCACCCGTGTCTCCAGGATGCACTGTGCGCCTATGGGGACCAAGCTGTGGGCCATGGGCATGGAGGAGTACGGCGGCGGGCAGGAGCCCGAGCCCGAGGTACTGGTCGTGACGACGAACGACGTACCCGGCTACCGCGTGGACAAGGTGATCGGTGAGGTCTTCGGCCTGACCGTGCGCTCCCGGCATCTCGGCAGCCAGCTCGGCGCCGGACTGAAGTCGCTGGTCGGCGGCGAGCTGCGCGGGCTGACCAAGACGCTCGTGCAGACCCGTAACCAGGCCATGGAGCGACTCGTGGAACAGGCCCGCGCACGCGGCGCCAACGGGGTGCTGATGTTCCGCTTCGACGTCAGCGAAGCCGCCGACGTCGGCACGGAGGTGTGCGCCTACGGCACCGCGGTCGTCCTCGTCCCGGAGTGACCGCCTCCTGACGTGACGAGGAACACGACCGCGGTGCGTGGGTGGGTGCGGTGGTGGGGCGTCGGACGCCACGGCCGTGCGGCGGCAGATGCGCCGTTGTGCGGCGGCAGAGGCCACGGCTGTGCGGCGGACGCCGCCGGTGTGCCGTGTACGTGCCCGTCGTGCGTGCCTGTCGTACGTGCCCGTCGTGCGTCCCGGCGGATCAGGTGGCGGCGTGCCGGGCCGCGTTGGCGTTGATCGCGTCCCGCAGATAGGCCGCGAGGCCCGTGCGGATCTTGTCGTAGTTCGCCGTGAAGCGGGCGTCGGCCACATACATCTCGCCCAGGCCGGTGTGCATCTCGTACGGGCACGCGTAGTGCGAGCGTGAGATGTACTGCCGGTGCTCCTCGGCGACATCCATGGCCGCCGGGGAGTCGGCGGGCGTGCCCGCCGTCATCAGGTCGGCCATCCGCCGGTGGATCGCGTCGAACTCCTCGCCGAGCCGCTTCCAGTCCTCCTTGGTGTAGGAGGCGGAACGGCGCTGCGACTCGCGGTAGGCGTCGGTGTCACCCCAGCGCTGCCGCACCTCCTCCTCGTACTGGTCCGGGTCGTGGTCCCCGAACACCTCGAACTTCTCCTCGGGCGTGAGATTGATTCCCATCTTGCGTGCCTCCATGGCGTGCTCCACGGCCGCCGCCATCTCCTTCAGCTTCTCGATCCGGGCGGTCAGCAACTCGTGCTGGCGGCGCAGATGCGCGCGCGGGTCCGCCTCCGGGTCGTCGAGCAGGGCGGCGACCTCGTCGAGCGGGAAGCCCAGCTCCCGGTAGAACAGGATCTGCTGCAACCGGTCGAGGTCGGCGTCACCGTAACGCCGGTGCCCCGCGTGGCTGCGCTCGCTCGGGGCGAGCAGGCCGATGTCGTCGTAGTGGTGCAGCGTGCGCACGGTGACCCCGGCGAATCCGGCGACCTGTCCCACGGAGTAGCTCACTTCCGCGCTCCTTCCTCGGTACGCCCACCACGCTCCCCCCTCACGCCACGTGAGGTGCAAGTCCGATTCTCCGGGGAGGAGGGGTGATCCGCCGGGGAGGGGGAGGGGGAGGGGGCTCCGGCGGGGAGGGGGAGCGGGGCTTCGGCGGGGGTGGGGCCGGGGCACGCTGTGGGGTGGGGCCGGGTCGGCTGTGGGGTGGGGCCGGTCCGCGAGGGGTGGGGCCGGGCCCGGCTGTGGGCCGGTTACGGGCGGCCAGGGCCGGTGTCGGGCCCCGCTGTGGGCCGGTGCCGAGCGGCCAAGGCCGGTGTCGGGCCCCGCTGGCGTTGGGCGGCCATCCGGTGGTGTCGGCCCGGCCACGGGCTGGTGTCGGGCCGCCGCCCCTGGTGCCCAGCGCACCTCCTGCCCCCGCCTCCCCTGATCTTTTCCTCCGGCCCCCTCCCACTCCCCCCTCCCTCCCCTCCCCTCCCCTCCCCTCGAATGTTGCGCCCGGTATACGCCGTTCGCCCGTTTATCGTGTGCCGGTGGCTCACGACACCTCGGCGCCGGCGCCGAGCACACCGGCGACCCCGGCCCGCGCGCTGCTGCCGCTGGTCCTTCCCGCCCTTGTCGTGGGCGTGGGCGCGAGCCTGCTCCTCCTCGGGGTCAGCGGGCTCGCCGAGGCGCTTCAGCATGTGCTGTGGAACAACCTCCCCGACGCCCTCGGCGTGGGCAGCTACTCCGTGCTCTGGATGCTCGTCATGCTCACCGGGACCGGCATCCTCGCCGGGCTGGTGGTGTGGAAGGTGCCCGGACACGCCGGCCCCGACCCGGCCATGACCGGCCTCGACGCGCCCGTGATGCCGCCCGTCGTCCTGCCCGGTCTGCTGATCGCCACCGTCCTGACCCTGGCCGGCGGCCCCAGCCTCGGCCCCGAGAACCCCATCATCGCCGTCAACGTCGGCCTCGCCTTCTGGCTGGGCCGCCGCCTGGTGCCCGCCCTGCCCGGCGCGGCATGGCCGATGCTGGCCGAGGCCGCGACCATCGGCGCCCTGTTCGGCACCCCCGTCGCCGCCGCGCTGGTCATCTCCGAGGCACTGGCCGGACGGCAGGTCAGGGGGAAGCTCTGGGACAACGTCTTCGCGCCCCTGGTCGCCGCCGCCGCGGGTGCCCTGACGGCCACTCTGGTGGCCCACCCCAGCTTCGATCTGCATCTGCCCCCGTTCAGCCGCCCCGGCTGGTCCGATCTGCTCGCCTGCGTCGTCATCGCCTCCCTCGCCGCCCTCCTCGGCATGTGCGCGGTGTACGCCTTCCCGTACGTCCATGGCGCCTTCGCACGGCTGCGCCACCCCCTGCTGATCCTTCCCGCCGGCGGGCTCGTCCTGGGGCTGCTCGGGGCCCTGGGTGGCCAACTGACGCTCTTCAAGGGGCTGGACGAGGTGGCGGAACTCGCCCAGGACCCGGACGGCTGGTCGGCCGGCCAGTTCGCCGCGATGGCCGTGGTGAAGCTGGCCGCCCTGCTGGTCGCCGCGTCCAGCGGGTTCCGCGGCGGGCGGATCTTCCCGGCCGTCTTCGTAGGTGCCGCGTTCGGGCTGGCCGCCCATGCCCTGATCCCGGGCGTGGACCCCTCGGTCGGCGTCTCCGCCGGTGTGCTCGGCATGCTGCTGGCGATCACCCGGCAGGGCTGGGTCAGCCTCTTCACCGCCGCCGTCCTCGTCGCCTCCCCCGCCATCCTGTCCCTCCTGTGCATCGCCTCCCTCCCCGCCTGGCTCCTGGTCACCGGCCGCCCCCAGATGCAACTGAAGGAGGACGGCTCCGCTGTGCGGTGACGCTCCGCGGTGTCCGGCCCCCGCCGACCCCGGGCCCGACCGCCCCCCGCACGGCCGGGCCCGCGGCCCCTCCCCGCTCCCCCGCTCTCCGAGGGCCGACGAGCGGATCCGCTTCCGCTGCTTCTGGTACACCGCCGACCCCTCCCGGGTTCCCACTCCGGGCCAAGAATTTCCCAGCGATTCTCGACGGACCGTCGGCCCCCTCCCCCCTCGCCCCTCGCCGCCTCGCCCTTTCGCCCCCCTTTCCTCTTCGCTGAAGCACTCGCCTACTTGCTCAGGCGCCCGAACCTCCGTACCGCCAGTGGGAAGAACACCGCCAGCAGCACCAGCGGCCACACCACGGCCGCCCAGACGTGGCCGGGCTCCCCGCCGGGGTTGCCGAATAGATCCCGGACCGCCGTCGCCGTATGGGACATGGGGTTCCACTGGACCACCGTGCCGAGCCAGTCCGGCATGGAGTCCGGGGCGGCGAAGGCGTTGGAGAGGAAGCCCACCGGCCAGACCAGGATCTGAACGGCTGTCACCAGTTCCGGTTTGCCCGCCACCAGGGCCAGATGGATGCCGATCCACAGCATCGCGAACCGGAACAGCAGGAGCAGTCCGAGCGCCGCGAAGAAACCGGCGGGTCCGCCCGTCGCCCGCCAGCCCAGTGCCCAGCCCACACCGACCAGCACCAGCAGCGTCAGCGCGGACTGGAGCATGTCGGCCGCCGAACGGCCCACCAGCACCGCCCCGTTGGCCATCGGCATGGAGCGGAAACGGTCGATCACCCCCTTGTTGAGATCCTGGGTGACCGCGACCATCGTGGACTCCAGACCGAACGCCATGGTGAGCGCGAGCATGCCCGGCACCAGGAAGTCGACGTAGTCGCCGGTGATCCCGCGCCCGCCGCCGACCAGATAGCCGAACATCACCAGCAGCATCACCGGGAAGACCAGATTGACGACGACCTGGACCGGCTGCCGCGCCCAGTGGGCGAGTTCACGCCGGGTCATGGTCCAGGAATCGGTCAGGGCGTACGTACTCATGCCACGTTCTCCTTCGGCTCCGACTGCGAGTTCGAGGTCAGCTGCCGCCGAGGCTGGGGCTGGGGACGCGTCGGAGCCTCGCCCGTCAGGTGCAGGAACACCTCGTCCAGGGTCGGCCGGCGCAGGGCGATGTCCTCGGCCTGGAGGCCGGCCGTCTCCAGGGCGCGTACGACCTCGGCGAGCGCCGTCATGCGGTCGGTGACCGGCGCGCTGATCAGACGGCGGTCGGGGTCGACCGTCATCTCGTCCTCGTCCATCGGCAGCAGGGCGACCGCCGCGCCCAGCTGCGCCTCGTCACGCAGGACGACGTCGATGCGGTCGCCGCCGATCAGGTTCTTCAGGTCGTCCGCCGTGCCGTCCGCGATGACCCGGCCCCGGTCGACGACCGAGATACGGTCGGCGAGCTGATCGGCCTCCTCCAGGTACTGCGTGGTCAGCAGGACCGTCGTACCGGCGCCGGTCAGGGAGCGGACGGCGGCCCACACCTCCGTGCGTCCGCGCGGGTCGAGGCCGGTCGTCGGCTCGTCCAGGAAGAGCACCTCCGGTTCCACGATCAGGGACGCGGCCAGGTCGAGACGGCGCCGCATGCCGCCGCTGTACCGCTTGACCGCCTTGCGGCCGGTGTCCTGGAGGCCGAAGCGTTCCAGGAGCTCCGTGGCGCGCACGCGCGCGTGCCGGGCGCCCAGATGGTGGAGGCGGCCGAACATCTCCAGGTTCTGGTGGCCGCCCAGCTCCTCGTCGAGCGCCGCGTGCTGGCCGAGCAGGCCGATGCGGTGGCGCACCCGCTGGGCCTCGGTCACCACGTCGTACCCGGCCACCGTGATCCGCCCGGCGTCCGGGCGCAGCAGGGTGGCCAGGATCCGGACCAGGGTCGTCTTGCCCGCGCCGTTGGGGCCGAGCACGCCGTGGACCGTGCCGCGGCCCACGGTGAGGTCGAGGCCGTCCAGCGCGCGTTTGCCGCCGTACGCCTTGTGCGCGCCTTCGACGGCGATCGCCGTATCGGACATGCGCCACCCACTCCCTAGTCAAATTTGACTAACAATCGCCGGGGGAGGCTAGTACCCGAACCCCTCATTGGTCAAACTTGATTAATGGAGGTGAATGAAAACAGCGTCCTCAGGAAGGCGGCTTCAGCGGGCGGCTTCAGCGGTCGTCCCCCGGATGCCGCTCCGGCGTGGCGTACGGGTTCTGCGCGCCGTCCGCCAGTACCGCGACGAACGGGTCACCCTCCCCGGAGAAGGTGTACGCGCCCGCGCGGATCCGTTCGATCAGGCCCCGGGTCCACTCCGCTCCGGTGTCGGCCGTGTGCACCCAGAGGTTCATGATCTCGCCGATGTGGCCGAGCTGGGCGGGGCCGTCCTCGGGTGTGTAGTACTCGGTGACCGACTTGCGCCACGCCTCGACGGCACGCACCCGCTCCTCCAGGAGGTCGAGCACCTCCGCGCGGGGCAGGTCGACCATGAAGCCGACGGCGGCGGTGAGCATGTCGGGGGGCTGGTCGTACGCGGTGAGGTAGGTGCGGAGCAGGGAGAAGTACTCCTCGGTGCCCTTCTCGGTGATCTCGTACTCGGTGCGCGGCGGGCCGCCGGCCGTGGACGGCGCGATCTCGTGCGCGCGCAGCAGGCCCTGCTTGGCCATCTGCTTCAGGGCGTGGTAGATCGAGCCGGGCTTGGCATTGGACCACTCGTGCGCGCCCCAGAACTCCAGGTCGTTGCGGACCTGGTACCCATGGGCCCGCCCATGCTGACGGACGGCCCCCAGCACGAGGAGACGGATCGCTGACATGGGTTCAGGGTAGGCGGCGGGGGTGCGGGCGATGCCGGGCAACCCCCGTCGGTGACCGGTCGGGCCCGTCAGCCCCAGGGCTCCCCGCGCTCCAGCGCCACCAGCTCGAACGCCGTCCTGCCGCCCAGCGACTCGCGGATGATGTCCGCGTGGCCCGCGTGGCGGCCGATCTCGCGGATCAGGTGCAGGCACAGCCAGCGCACGGAGACCCGCCCCTCCGGCGGGAACCAGGGTTCGTCCGGCAGCGCGAAGGTGTCGTCGAGGCTGGGGACCGCGCGGACGTACGCCTCCGTCCCGACGGCGACCTTCTCCCCGTACGCGAGCTGGGACTCGACGGTCTCGCCCGCGACGAGACGGAAACTCTCCTGCCAGTTCGACGCGTCCCGCGCCACCGCCGGCGGCTCGCCCTTGGCGCGGGCGACCCAGCTCTGCTCGACCTCGGCGACATGCTTGAGCAGCCCGGACAGCGACAGCTCGCTCGCACTCGGACGGGCGCCCGCCTGTTCCTCGGTGAGTCCCAGCACCGAGCGGCGGATGCCGCCGCGCTGCTCCTCGATGAAGGACAGCAGCGCCCCGCGCTCGTCTCCCGCCGCCTCGGCCCGCACATGAGTGACCATGACCGTCCCGCCTTCCCGGATCGTCCGTCCAGGGCTCCGCTCCGCCCTGCTCCGTCCCGCTGACAAGGACGACGCTACGGAGCGTTGAGGTCAGATGCTGTCCGCAACGCTCCGACACCCCGGAAGGGGAACTCCCGAACCCCCGGAACCGTTTGCTAGAACGGGAAGCCGCTCCGCCCCCGCTGCACCGAGATCCACTTCAACGAGGTGAAGGCGTCCACCGTCGTCTCTCCGTTCAGCCGCCCCACGCCCGAGTTCTTCTCGCCACCGAACGGGACCAGTGGCTCGTCGTGGACCGTCCCGTCGTTGACGTGGAACATGCCGGTGTCGATGCGCCGCGCGAAGCGCACCCCCCGCTCCGGGTCGGCGGTGTGGACGGCGCCGCTGAGGCCGTAGGGGGTGTCGTTCACCAGCCGGATCGCCTCCTCCTCGCCGTCGAAGGGGACGAGGAAGGCGACCGGGCCGAAAATCTCCTGCCGCAGAAGGGGGGAATCAGCCGGTACGTCCGTGAGGACCGATGGCTCGATCAGGTTGTCGCGGGCCGTCCCGCGCAGCAGTGCCGTCGCGCCGTCGGCCAGCGCCTGGTCCACCGTCGCGGAGATCAGCTCCGCCTGGGAGGCGTTGATCACCGGGCCGATGACGGTCTCCGGGTCGCGCGGGTCGCCGGTCTTGAGGGACCTGACCTTGGTGACGAACTTCTCGGTGAACTCGGCGGCGACGGCCCGGTCCACCAGGATCCGGTTGGCGGCCATGCAGACCTGACCCTGATGGACGTACCGGCTGAAGACGGCCGCGTCGACCGCGTAGTCGATGTCGGCGTCTTCGAGGACCACCAGCGCGCTGTTGCCGCCGAGTTCGAGGATCACGCGCTTGAACAGGCCCGCGCAGACCGTGGCGACATGCCGGCCGACCTTGTCGGAGCCGGTGAAGGAGATCACCTTGGGCACGGGGTGTTCGATGAAGGCGTCGCCGACCTCGGCGATGTCGGTGATCACGACGTTCAGCAGGCCGGGCGGCAGGCCCGCGTCCTCGAAGATCTTCGCCACCAGGGTGCCGCCACAGACCGGGGTGTCCTGATGGGGCTTGATCACCACGCCGTTGCCGAGGGCGAGCGCCGGGGCGACGGACTTCAGGGAGAGCAGGAAGGGGAAGTTGAAGGGGCTGACGACACCGACGACACCGACCGGGACGCGGTAGAGGCGGTTCTCCTTGCCCTCGACGGGCGAGGGGATCAGCCGGCCCTCCTCGGTGGTCGTCAGGCCGATCGACTCGCGCAGGAACTCCTTGGCGAGGTGCAGTTCGAAGCCGGCCTTCAGACGGGTGCCGCCCAGCTCGGCGATGATCACCTCGGCTATCTCCGCCTCGCGCTCCTCGACCAGCCGCAGCGCTCTCTCCATCACGGCCCGCCGGGCGAAGGCGTTGGTGGCGGCCCACGCGCGCTGGACGCGTTCGGCCGCGCGGTAGGCCTGATCTATCTCGTCGGCCGCGGCTATGGTGATCGAGGCGAGCTTGTCGCCGTCGTACGGATTGACATCGATGATGTCCCAGGCGCCGGTCCCCGGCCGCCACTCACCGTCGATGTACTGCTGGGCCAGATCGGTGAAGTACGACGACATGCGATCCCTCAATCCCTGCCGCTCGCGCAGTGGAAGCCGCCGGCGTGGCGGCCGGCGTGGTCGAAGCGGTCGGCCGTCCGTCGCGCCGCGCTGACAGCCACCGAGAGCCGTCCGAGACCCATCCGGAAAACCTGATGCTCTGATCGCACGTCATCGTACTTGTGTTTCAGGAGAGTTGGAGTAGTCCCCGAAGAAGATCCCGGCTCTCGGCGGGGCCCGGACTGTCGGTCTGCAACTCCTTGAGAGCGGTCTCGTACTGAGTGACATCTTCGGGCTTGTCGAGATAGAGGGCGCTGGTGAGCTGCTCCAGATAGACCACGTCCGACAGATCGGACTCGGGGAAGCTGAGCAGGGTGAAGGCACCGGACTCACCGGAGTGGCCGCCGAAGCCGAACGGCATGATCTGGAGCCGTACGTGGGGCCGCTCGGAGATCTCGATCAGATGCTGGAGCTGTCCGCGCATCACCTCGCGGTCACCGTAGGGGCGGCGCAGCGCGGCCTCGTCCAGGACGATGTGGAAGTCCGGGGCGTCCTCGGCGACGAGATGCTTCTGGCGCTCCAGCCGCAGGGCGACCCGCCGCTCGACGTCCGCCTCGCTCGCGCCCTTCATGCCGCGCCGGACCACCGCGCGGGCGTACGCCTCGGTCTGGAGCAGACCGTGCACGAACTGCACCTCATAGGCGCGGATGAGGGAGGCCGCGCCCTCCAGGCCCACATAGGTGGGGAACCAGCTCGGCAGGACGTCGGAGTAGCTGTGCCACCAGCCGGCCACATTGGCCTCGCGGGCCAGGGAGACCAGGGAGGCCCGCTCCGTCTCGTCCGTGATGCCGTACAACGTCAGCAGGTCCTCCACGTCCCTGGTCTTGAAACTCACCCGGCCCAGTTCCATCCGGCTGATCTTCGACTCCGAGGCGCGGATGTGGTACCCCGCCGCTTCGCGCGTGATGCCGCGCGCCTCGCGCAGTCGCCTGAGTTGCGAGCCGAGCAGCATGCGTCGCACCACCGATCCGGGCTCTCCCGCGCTCACGTTCGCCGCCTCCCAACCGTCTTCAGGGCCCGCAGTCTGCCACTAAAGCACTTCGAGCAGTACTCGTCCGGTTACAGAGACGGAAAGAAGCCAAACATTCCGCTTCGCTTCATGGGCACTCAACGCCCACAGCTGGCGCAAAGCTGACGGAAAAAATGACCAACAAGCGGTACGGGAGGGTCCAATTCGGTCGCGTGCACGTGCATCTGCCCTTGCATCTGATGTACGCATCCGAAACCATGGTCTCGCGCCACCGCTGCATCGCAACGACCGCGAATTCCCGGGAGTGCCTCGCATGGGGACGAATGGATCGACCATGCTCAAGCCGTTACGGCAGGGCCTTCCGCCGCTGGATCCCTCGGCCGCGTCCGACGCCGCCTCCTGTGCGCTGCCCGCCCGCTACGAAGCGGTGCGCGAGGCACGCGGGTTCACCCGCTCGACGCTGGGCCGCTGGGACGCCGACGACCGGTTCGACGACATATGCCTGGTGGTCTCGGAACTCGTCACCAACGCGCTGCGCCACGCGCTGCCGCACCCCGACCCCTGCCCGGCCGAACACTGTCCGGCCGGGCACGAGCAGCAGCCCGTGCGGCTCCAGTTGATGCGCTGGACCGGCCGGCTGGTGTGCGGGGTGCGCGACCCCAGCGCGGACACGCCCGTCACCCGGGACACCGAGGACTTCGCGGCGGAATCCGGCCGTGGGCTGTTCCTGGTGGACTCCTTCAGCGACAGCTGGGGCTGGCACCCCCTGGCCGGATCACTGCCCGGCAAGGTGGTCTGGGCGATGTTCCGCCTGGGCGAGAGCGGTTGACGTACCGCGGCACTCCAGGGCGCCGCGGTTCTACGCGCGTTACCGGCTGGTACGGACCACATCGCGCGACCCGCTCCGGTACGCCGCCTTCGGGCGCCGTCGTCGGGCCGCGCCTCAGCCCGCTATCAGATGGTCGAACTCGCCGTCCTTGATGCCGAGCAGCATGGCCTCGATCTCCGCGCGCGTATAGACGAGGGCGGGGCCCTCCGGGAAGTTCGAGTTGCGTACCGCCACCCTGCCGCCGGGCAGTCGGGCGAACTCCACACAAGAACCTTGGGAATTGCTGTGACGGCTCTTCTGCCATGCCACTCCGCTCAACTTCGCGGCGGTCATGCCGTTGTACACGCCGGGGGCGGGAACTCCGCCGTGCCGGTCACCTTCGTACACGTCACCGTCGTACACGTCGTGGTCCACAGGTCGCTCCCCGGTGGTGCACTGGCTGGTGTGGCCATTGATGCATCGGTCAACTGTGCCGGATCATAACCCTGTTCACCTGCGGATGCATGAACGAATGCACTGGCAGATGCACGTGCACGCGGGGTGTTCTCATGATTACAGCTTTGACGGCCGCTTTACCTCAGCCGCCACAGCATTACCAGCATTACCGATTCACCCGGGCCGATCCATTCGTTTTCACCGACGTTTCACGGAAGTCGTTCCATCCGGTCCAGCGTCTGCCCCAGAGTCCGCATGACATGCGATCTCCACCCGCCGTCCATGATCTTCCGTGCCATCAGCTGTGCCGGGTCATCGGGGTCGAATCCCTCGTGCACTAGGAACAGACGCGTTCCCCGCCCTTCCTGTTCCAATGTCCATGTGAGGGTCCAGTCAACGGTGTTGCTCGTTCCGGCGTCGGCCCAGCGGACTCGAAGCATCCGTTCAATGTCGTAGGCGAGCACACTGACATCGACCTCGCCCGAGAATCGGGTGCCCGGCCGGGGCACGGAAGTCATCCGGTAGCGATGGCCGACCGCCAGGCGGAAGTCCTCGGCACCTGGCATCTGCCACTGCGCGAGCAGCGCGGGTTCGGTCAGCGCACGCCAGACCTTGCCCGGCGGATGCGGGAAGAAGTGGTCGACGCGGATGGTGGTGAGGTCATCGGCGGACTCGTCCGGGAAGTCGGTGCTCATGTCGGCTCATCGTCGGGCATCCGGTCGAGCAGCGCGCCGAGGCCGGTCAGCCGTTCGCGCCAGAACCGCTCGTACGGATGGAGCCAGTCCTGTACGTCGGCCAGCGGGGCCGCCTCCAGGCGGTAGATACGCCGTCTGCCGGAGCGCTGCTCGGAGACCAGGCCGGCCTCCCTGAGTACCTTCAGGTGCTCCGAGAGGCTCGGCCGGCGCATGGCGAAGTGATCGGCCAGCGCCTGGACGGACTGCGGCCCACCCTCACGCAGCAGCCGCAGCACCTCGCGCCGGGTGGCGTTGGCGAGGGCGGCGAAGACGTGGTCGGTGGGGGTGGGCGCGGCGGCGGGGGCGGGTGCGGCGGCGGTGGACATCGGGGATGCGGCGGAGGCGCCCGTCCCGGACCCGGTTGCGGTCATGGCGTGATCAGAAACCTTCCTTCTCCGTCTCCGTCAGGAGCATCAGCGCGTTGCCGTCGGGATCGTGGAAGGCGGCCATCCGGCCCCACGGCTGCTCCTTTGGCCCCTGCACGGTGACACCCGCCTCGGCGAGACGCGCGCAGTCGGCGTCGACATCGGTCGTGACCAACATGATCCCCCGGGTCGAGCCGGGCTCGAAACCGCCCATGCCGGGGCCCGAGAGCGTGAACACGGTCTGCGCGCCGCGCGGGGCGACCTGGACCCAGCGGCCGGGAGGCATCTGGAGATCGGCGGTGACCTCGAACCCGAGGACGTCCCGGTAGAAGCGCAGGGCACGGTCCTGGTCGGTGACCGGGAGCGTGATGAACGAGGCGTGGGTGATGTATGTGGTGCTCGTGGTGTTGTCCATGCGGTCGACGATAGGTAGGAGATCCCCTACGAGTCAAGCGTAGGGGATGTCCTACCTATCGGGTTCCCAGGCCAGGAGGGGGCGGACCAGGAGCGGTCAGACCCCCAGGAAGGTGTCGAAGACGGGCGGCAGGCGCTTCCAGGCGTCCCGCCCGGCGGCGTACTCGGCGTCGGTCAGGAGGCAGGATTCCAGCAGCCGCTCCAGCCCGTCCCGCTCCAGGCCGGGGGATGTGAACGCCAGGCGCTGGCAGCGGTCACCGTGCTCGGGGTGCCAGTCGAGTGCGGCGGCGACCCGGCGTATCGGCGGTACCAGTTCCCAGGCCGCGTCCGGCAGTGAGGCCAGCCATGGGCCGGCCGTCTCGACACAGAGCGCGCCGCCCGCCGCGTCCCAGTGCAGCAGTGTGTCCGGCTTGTCGGCGAGCCAGAACCGGCCCCGGCTGCGCAGGGCGGCGCAGGTCAGTGCCTCCAGCGCCGCGTACAGCCGCTCGGGGTGGAAGGGGCGTCTCTGGTGCCAGACGAAAGTGCGTACGCCGTGCGCGTCCGCCTCGGCGGGCAGCAGCGCACACGCCGGGTGCTGGGCCGCGGCGGCGGCCTCGATGTCGAAACCGGCTCGGGCGGCGGTGGACAGGGGGGTGGAGGGGGTGGGCGCGGAGGGGGTGGGCGCGGAGGGGATCGGGGTCTCCGGGGCCGGAACTCCCGTTGCCGAAGTGCCCGTCAGGTCGGCGTGGCCGATCGGGACCCTACGGGCTGTCGGGTGCAGCTGGGCCAGCAGTTCGTGGTCCTGGTCGTCGGCCTCCGGGGAGTCGGCGACGGCGAGGACGGGTGCGTACTCCAGCTGACGGGCGAAGGTGTCGGCGACCGTGCGCCGGTCGGTGGTGGCGGCGGCGAGACCGCACTCGGCGAGGTCGTCGCCGTTGGCGAGGTACGGCAGCAGCAGGGCCGGATCGACGGCGGTGATCACGCCGGTGAGCCGCAGCCCGCCGGACACGATCACCTGGGCCATCGCCCTGGGCTCGACGGAGTCCCACAGCTCGACGATCGCGAGCGGGGTGAGGCCGCCGCGCCCGAGCCGCTCCAGCTCGGGCACCAGGTCCTCGCGCAGCGCGCAGCACGCGCAGTCGTCGACCAGCGGTGTCTCACCCGTGGCGAGGACTCCGGTGGCGTCCGAGACGGTCCGAACGACAATGCCGGCCGGGGCCGTGGTGAGGTCGTGGTGGAGTACGACGCTGCCGGGGACGTCGGCGAGCAGCCGGGCCACCGTTGCCCTGCGGGCATCGGCGTGCAGCCCGCCGACGATCACGACGGAGAGGTCGGGCACCGGCCTAGCCCCGCCTTCCGTAGCGGCGTTCGAAGCGCTCGACGCGGCCCGCGGTGTCCAGGACGCGGGCGGTGCCGGCCTCCCAGAGGGCGGTCTTCTCGCCGGTCATGGTGGAGCGGGCGAGAAAGGCGTGGCCTGCGGCCCGGCCACAAGAGGCGACAGGGCCGTAGGGCGGGTGGATTCCCTGGCGCATGCTCCGGCTCAGCGCTCCTCTCGGAAGTCGACGTGGCGGCCGGCGACGGGGTCGTACTTGCGCAGGGTCATACGGTCCGGGTCGCTGCGGCGGTTCTTGCGGGTGACGTAGGTGTAGCCGGTGCCGGCCGTGGACCGGAGCCTGACCACCGGGCGGAGTTCGTTGTGTGTCATGCCCCCATCTTACTGAAAACGATTCCCATTAACATCCCCCCAGGTGAGGGGTTGCCGGCGGGGTGGGGATGTGGCCTGATGCGCCTCTTTCGGGCCTCCTTCGGTGGCGTTACGGGCTGGTAGCTTGCTGCTGGTCTTAGCGTCCGATCGGCTCCTGGGGGCTTGCAGTGACTTCGGCGACGTACGCGGGTGATGCAGGGCGCGGCCTGCGGATGCGGTGCGTGGTCCTGGCTGTGGGGCTGGTGGGAGCGCTCGCGCTGACCGCGTGCGGGGGTGGTGGCGGGGAGGACGACTCCGCGAGTCCGACGTCCTCGCCCGCGCCCTCCCCTTCGACGGGCGCGAGCGCGAACGCCGGGGGTGCGTCCGGTGATTCACCGGCCGTCGCCGGTGATCTGGAGGGGAGTTGGGTCACCGGCTCCGGTGACGGCAAGGTGGTGGCCCTGATCGTCACGGGGGCGCGGGCGGCCGTGTTCGCGACCGGCGGGAGCGTGTGCAGCGGGACCGCCGGTGAGGCGGACGGCGAGCGGGTGATCAGCCTCAAGTGCACCGGGGGCGGCGACGAGCGGGCGTCGGGCACGGTGGACTCCGTGTCCGCCACGACGCTCGACGTGACCTGGGAGGGCACGCTCGGCACCGAGACGTACACCAAGGCGGAGGGCGGGAAGCTGCCTTCGGGGCTGCCGACGGCGGGTCCGGGGCGGTGACTTCGCCGGGCGGCTGATGGATCAACGGGCGGGGGTGTTCTTCGAGTTCCCCGGCTCGTCGGGTTTTTTCGGGGGCGGTGCGAGCAGCGGTTCCGGTCGCCTGCGCTCCGCCGCGAGCCCTTGGCGGGCGGTCGTTCTCAGTGCCCCGGTCCGCTCGTTCGGCCGGCGTAAGCTCCTGGCAGATCATCGTCAGGCCACCCGTGGGGATCCCGTACATGCGTCCGCGTCCGCTTCCGTTCACCGTCCTCGCCCTCGCGGGCACTCTGCTGCTGGGGGCCTGTGGGGGTGGGGACGACAGCGACGGCGATGCCGGGGCCGGGACAGTGGCGGCGCCCGGCGCGTGCGCGATCGGGGATCTGACGGTCGAGGCCGGTCCGGCCGCGGAGGCCCCGGTCGCCGGGGACACCGGAAACGTGCCGGTCAATCTCACCAATCGCGGCGAGGAATGTGTACTGGACGGCTTCCCCGGCGTGCGCCTGGAGGGCGGGGACACCTCCGTGGACGTACCGGCCGACGAGGCCGCCACCGCGCAGCAACTGACACTCGCCGAGAATGTGACGGCGACCTTCACCCTCACCTACGTGCGCGGGGAGGGCGTCGACGCCGACCAACTGCGGGTCAGCCTGCCGGGCGGCGACCAAGGGGCGGGGCTTCCGTGGTCCTACGGGCCGGTCGCGGCGGCGGGCGGGGCGCCCGAGGCGTCGGTGAGCGCGTTCCAGCAGGCGGGAGACTGAGGTCTCGCGTTCTCCGGTTGTCCGGGCTCTCCGGTTTTCGGGTTCTCGGCCGGCTTCAGCGGGGTGGAAGTCGGGGTCGGGTGGCGACCTCCGCGCGGTCGGCGGCTTCGGCGCCCTGGGTCCAGCCGGCCGCGTCGGTGATGCCGCGCAGCCGGGTCGTGGTGGCCTCCGGGAACATCCGGTCCGCCGCGTCGACGACGGCCACCGCGCGGGAGGCGAGAACCGGCAGCAGATCGTCGCTCACCGGGGTCTCGGCCGCCGCGGCGAGGCGGGCGCCGATGCGGTGGGCGTAGGCGGCGAGGAAGGACTGCCGGAAGGTCTTGGTGCGCTTGCGCCCGCCCTTGCGCTGCTCGGCTTCCGCCCTGGTCATCGCGGTGTTGGCCTGGACGAGGAGCGAGGTGTGGAGCAGTTCGACGGCCGTGAGGTCGGCCTCGAATCCGACGACCGTGGAGAAGCCGAAGGGCTCGTTCCACACCGCGCGGCAGTGGTTGGCGGTGGCGACCGCGTCCAGCAGTACGGCCTTGGCCTGCTCGTACGGCGGCTCGACCCCGATCCGGATGGCGCCGGGCGCGTCCGGCGCGGGCGCCCGCGAGGCCAGTAGCGCCGCGTCGACGCTGTGCCGGGCCATCAACTCCTGCGCCTTCGCGCTGAGCGCCTCGGCCTCCTCGGGAAAGCCGGTGGCCTCGGCCTTGGCGAGCAGGGCGCGGATGCGCGTGAGGGTGCGGGTGAGCATGCGGGACTCCGGCGTGCGCGGGTCGCCCGCCCCGGGCGCGGGCTCGTCGAGCGGCTCCAGGGAGGGCAGACGCAGCAGCAGGCGGTACAGCTCCAGTACGGCCGTGGCGTGCGAGAAGCGGTCCGCGCGGGGCGGGGGCTCGGCGGGCAGCGCCTCCAGCTGGGCCGTCCAGCGAGGTCCGCGCGGGCGGTCGTCGGGGGCCTGCGCGCGGATGAGGGCGGCGGCGAGGCGGATGTGTACGTCGTCCAGTTCACGGCGTACGACCCGCAGGATGTCGGCGGGCTGCCAGCCGCGCCGCCAGGCAGCCGCGACGAACTCCCGGCCGCGCCGGTCGAGTTCCGCGTCCGAGGCGGGGTCGGACGCGAGGAGGGAGGCGGCGGTGTCGAGGGCCGTGCCGTCGTCGGAGGCGTAGAGGGCGGCCAGGGCGCGATCGACAGGGGTGGGCGGGGACGTACTCACATGTTCGATCGTGTCATGGGTGCCGGCGGCACCGGCCGGTGACCGGCGCACACCTGTCAACCATCGGTTGACAGTGCCGGGAGATGCAACCTACGGTTGACACATGACAACGAACCCCATCGCCTCATCCGTACGTCTCGACGACCTCATCGCGTCCATCAAGAAGGTCCACTCGGAGCCCCTCGATCAGCTCCAGGACGCCGTGCTCGCCGGGGAGCACCTGGGCGACGTCGCCGATCATCTGATCGGGCACTTCGTGGACCAGGCCCGGCGTTCGGGTGCCTCCTGGACGGACATCGGCACGAGCATGGGCGTCACGCGGCAGGCCGCGCAGAAGCGGTTCGTGCCCAAGGAGTCCGCGGATCTCGACCCGGGCCAGGGCTTCGGCCGCTACACGCCACGCGCGCGGAACACCGTCATGGCCGCCCACAACGAGGCCCAGGCCGCCCGCAACGCCGAGGGGCGCCCCGAGCACCTGGTCCTCGGCCTGCTCTCCGAACCGGACGGGCTCGCCGCCAAGGCGATCGTCGAGCAGGGCGTGCTGCTCGACGTCGTGCGCCAGGCCGCGACCGCCGCGCTGCCGCCGGCCGCCGATGAGGTCCCGGACCTGATCCCGTACACCGCGACGTCCAAGAAGGTCCTCGAACTCACCTTCCGCGAGGCGCTGCGCCTCGGCCACGACTACATCGGCACCGAGCACATCCTCCTCGCCCTCCTGGAGTACGAGAACGGCGACGGCGTGCTGTCCGGCCTCGGCATCACCAAGGCCGGGGTCGAGGGGTACGTGGCGAAGGCACTGGCGGACCACACGAAGCCGTAGACCGCGCGGAAAGCGCAGGGCCCAGCAGGAGGGCTGAGCGCGACCGGACGGTTGGTCGGCCGATCGGCCGGCGTCCGGGCATCACGGTCGTTCCGGGCATTGTCAGACCCGGCTGGCACACTCGCAGCATGGTCGATCGCTGGGCACTCGCTCCGGTCGAGGGGGGCGGTGTGGAGGTCGCCCCCCTCGGCCCGGACGGGCTGCCCGGCGGGCCGGTGCGCCGGGAGGCGGACGCGGTGGAGGCCGTGCGGGCGCGGCCCGAGGTCGTGCGGTGGGTGTGGCGGTCCACCGCCGAGCTGTATCCGAGGCTGCTCGCCGCGGGGGTGCGAGTGGAGCGGTGCTACGACATCGAGGCCGCCGAGACGCTGCTGCTCGGCCATGAGGGGCGGTACGGGGAGCCCCGCTCGGCCGCCGCCGCCCTGGCCCGGCTGCACCGCGGTCCGGTGCCGCCGGATCCGCCCGTGCGCCCGGCCGAACCGGGCTCCCAGTCCCCGCTGTTCGAGCCGCAGACGGCGCGGGTCCCGCTCGCCGATCTCCTCGCGGTGTACGCCGAGCAGCAGCGCCGGCACGAGCGGGCGGAGCACCCGGACCGGATGCGGCTGCTGACCGCCGCCGAGTCGGCCGGGATGCTGGTGGCGGCGGAGATGAACCGGTCGGGGCTGCCCTGGCGCCCGGACGTCCACCGCGAGGTGCTGCACGAACTGCTGGGCGAGCGGTACGCGGGCGGGGGCGAGCCGCGTCGCCTCGCGGAGCTGGCGGACGAGGTGTCGGCGGCGTTCGGGCGGCGGGTGCGGCCGGATCTGCCCGCGGAGGTGATCAAGGCGTTCGCGCGCGCGGGCATCAAGATCACGTCGACGCGCCGCTGGGAGATCGAGAGCATCGACCACCCGGCGGTGAAACCACTGGTGGAGTACAAGAAGCTGTACCGCCTCTGGGTCGCCCACGGCTGGTCCTGGTTGCAGGACTGGGTGCGGGAGGGGCGGTTCCGGCCGGAGTTCCTGGCAGGGGGCACGGTGACCGGACGCTGGGCCACCAACGGCGGGGGCGGGCTCCAGATCCCGAAGGTCATCCGGCGGGCCGTGGTCGCCGACCCCGGCTGGCGGCTGGTGGTCGCGGACGCCGACCAGATGGAGCCCAGGGTGCTGGCGGCGATCTCCCGGGACCCCGGTCTGATGGAGGTGGCGGCCCGTCCGACCGACCTCTACCAGTCCGTCTCCGAGCGCGCCTTCTCCGGCGACCGCGACGAGGCCAAGATCGCCGTCCTCGGCGCGATCTACGGCCAGACCTCCGGTGACGGCCTCAAGAACCTCGCCGCGCTCCGGCGCCGCTTCCCGAGAGCCGTGGCCTACGTCGACGACGCGGCCCGCGCCGGGGAGGAGGGGCGGCTGGTGCGGACCTGGCTGGGCCGGACCTGCCCACCGGTGGCCGGGACGTCACCGGACGACATCGGGGACGAGGCCGGAATCCCCCAGGACGACGAGGAGGACGGCGGCGAGCGCAACGGCGGCGGCGGCGGCGGCAGGGGGAACGGCGGGGGCGGGGGCCAGGACTGGGTACCGGGGTACGCGTCCCGCAACTCCCGCGCCCGCGGCCGTTTCACCCGTAACTTCGTCGTCCAGGGCAGTGGCGCCGACTGGACCCTGCTGCTCCTGGCCGCCCTGCGCCGCGCCTGCTCCGGGCTCGCCGCCGAGCTGGTGTTCTTCCAGCACGACGAGGTGATCGTGCACTGCCCGGCGGAGGAGACCGGGAGAGTCGTCCAGGCGATCCACGAGTCCTCGGAGCTGGCGGCGCGGCTGACGTTCGGGGGGACGCCGGTGCGGTTTCCGTTCAGTACGGCGGTGGTGGAGTGCTATGCGGAGGCGAAGTGAGGGGCGGCGAAGTGAGGGGCGGCGGAGGCGGGACGGGCCGGACGGGCCGGACGGGTCCGGCTCGGTTTCGATATCGTGTACGAGGCCGCAGGTGTCGGCCTGCCTGCCCGAAGCCAGTCGAGAGCCACACAAAGGATTGCCGGTCGGCTTGAGATGCGATACAAGCACCGTTGCCGCGAACCGCTGATCGGTGGGGTATTCCGGTTCGTTGGAGCCGCTGGCCGTGTTCGGTAGCCGCCCGCTGCCCGTGCCCGCGGGGCGGGACGCCCGCCGTTGGAACACCCTGCACGGCGAGCGGACCCTCGTGGTGGCCGCGCGTACGGTCACCTCGACGGTCCGGGCCCTGGAATCGTTGCCGTCCCTCCTGCGCGACGACGCCCGCGTGCACGTCGTCTTCGCCCACGACCCCACCTCCGCGTTCAGCGCCGGTGTCCTCGATCTCCTGCACGGCTCCGGCTGCCGGGTCGCCCCTTGGGAACAGCTCGCGGACCTCTCCCCCGACCTCATCCTCACCGCCAGCGAGAACATCGACGTGCCGGAGGGCGACTGCCCGGTACTGGTGCTGCCGCACGGCATCGGCTTCCAGAAGCTGGTCCCCGACTCACGCGGGCCGGGCACCCGGCTCTCCGGGGTCGTACCGGACGCACTGCTGGAAACCGGACGCGCCTGGCTGGCGATCTCCCATCCGGCGCAGGAAGAGCAATTGCTGGCCACCCATCCGAAGGCCGCCGGGCGCACCCTGCTGGTCGGCGACCCCTGCTTCGACGAACTGGTCGGAAGCCGGACGCGGCGCGGGCGGTACCGGGAGGCCCTCGGCGTGGCGGATCACCAGCGTCTGGTCGTGGTCAGTTCGACGTGGGGGCCCACATCCCTGCTGGGGAGGCATCCGGACCTGCTCCCGCGTCTGCTCGCCCGGCTTCCCGGTGACGAGTACCGCGTCGGCGCGATCGTCCACCCCAATGTGTGGTCGGCCCACGGGGAGTGGCAGATCCGCACGCTCCAGGCAGCCGCCCTGGAGGCGGGACTGCTGCTGATGCCGACCGTCCACGCCTGGCGCGCCGCGCTCGTCGCCGCGGACCTCGTCATCGGCGATCACGGCTCGGTGACGCTGTACGGCGCGGCGGCCGGGACCCCGCTGCTGCTGGGCGCGTTCGGCGAGGACGCCGTGCCCGGGACTGCGGTGCGGGAGCTGGCCGCCGCCGCGCCCCGGCTCGACCCGCACGGCGACCTTCGCCAACAGGTGGAGGACGTCATGGACGCGCACACACCCGAGCGGTACGCGGCGGTCGCCGCGCGGGCCTTCGCGGACCCCGGGCAGGCGTCGGCACGGCTCCGCACGGCCCTGTATCACCTGCTGAAGCTCCCGGAGCCGGCCTCGCCCTCCCCCGCTCCCCACCTGCTGCCGGTACCGGCACCGCCCGCCGCGCCGGTCACCGCCTGGCAGGTCACCACGGACATCGGCGGTACGGACTCCGGCGGCGCGGGCCCGGATGTGGCCGTCACCGTGCGCCGTGTCCCGGCGGCCGTCACCGCGTACGGCCCGGCCGCCCCGGAGTCCGCGACCCGCTTCGCGCATCTCGCCTGCACCGACGACGAACGCGACCTCCGGCTGACCGAGAGCGCCTCGGTCGTCGTGCGGGGTTCGGTCGCGGGCACGTCGGTCGGGGCGCTGCGGTGGATCGAGGACACGCTCCGGCGGCTCCCCGGCAGCCTGCTCGCGGCTTCGGCGGTCCTCGGGGGCGGCTGTCTGGTGGGGCTCAGGGACGGCCGCGTGGTGGAGGCGAGCGCCACCGGCCCGGCGCCGGACCCGAGCCTGCTCGCCGCGGCGGTCTACGCCTGTCTGCGCGCGGGCCTGACGATGGGCGGCGGCACGCACGGCCATATGTACGACGGTACGGGCGGCGGTACGGGCGGCAGCGACGGCAGTTGGGTGACGCTGCGGATCGGGGACGTACGGGAGGAGGACGTCGTCCTGCGTCTTCGTCCCTCCCCGCCGGCCGGCTGACCGCGTCCCCTCACCCACCCAGCTCCGCCAGCCGTCGGCGTACCTCCTCCGCTCGCCGGTCGCCGAACGACTCGTAGATCTCGGCGGCCCGTTCCAGGCTGCCCCGCACCAGTTCCGCAGGGCCGCCCGCCCGTTGCGCGATGCCCGCGAGATCCTCCTGGGCCTGTGCCTCGTACTGCATTCCGGGCGCTTCCGCGCCGAGGACCGTGATGGCCTCGCGCAGTTCACGGATCGCGTCCTCAAAGGCGCCGAGGTGGCCGTGCGTGACACCGATGGCCGCCTGGACCCGTGCGGCCATCCGCCGGTCGGGTTCCGCACGGTTCATCAGGTCCCGGTGGGCGCGGCGCAGCAGGACCAGGGCCTCCTCGTGATCGCCCCGGGCGTCCAGCGCGCGTCCGAGGAAGAAGGTGGCGAGGGCCGCGCCACGGGTTTCCCCGGCGCGCTCGTTGAGGTCGAGGGAGCGCCGGTACGCCTCGACCGCGCGGGACGCGTCGTGCCGGTCCCAGTACCGGCCGAGGAACTCCTGGACGGAGGCGCGCAGATCCAGCCGGTCGGTGACCTCGGCGAGCGCGGCGGCCCGGTCCAGTTCGGTCCGGGCGCGTTCGTCCTCGCCGAGGTCGAGCAGCGGGCGTGACAGCAGGCTGCGCAGCCGGGCCTCACCGGCGGACGCCTCGGCGAACTCGCCCGCCGTACCGGCCGCGGAGGCCGCCGACGCGGCGGCCCGCGCGCCCAGTTCCAGCGCTTCCCGCCAGGTGCCGAGGTAGCGGTGGTACAGGAACAGGACCGCGAAGGACTCGGACAACTGCCAGGTCAGGGTGTGCAGACCATGGTGGGCGGCGGCCCGCAGGACCGCCAGGACGGCCAGGTGCTCGGTGTCCAGCCAGGCGAGCGGCGGGGGTCCGCCGGGCGTGGCGAACGGGTCGTCGGCCTCGCTCAGCAGGTCGGTGAGGTCGGCGACGCGCAGCCGCTCCTTGCGCAGCGCGCGGTCGGCGAGTGCGGTCAGGGCGAGGTAGTGCGTGCCGACCCGCCGGATCAGCGCCGTCTGCTCGCCCTCCGGCTCCTGGGCGAGCGCCCGTTCGCGGGCGTGCAGACGTACGAGATCGTGCATGCGGTACCGACCGCCGCCGATGCTCTCCACGAGGCTGGCCCGGGCCAGTGCCCGAACCGTCCGCCGGGCACCCGGCGGGTCGGTGTGCGAGGCGACCGCGGCCACGCCGAGGTCGAAGACGCCGAACGGCAGCCAGCCGAGCAGCCGGTAGAGCCGGGCGGCGTCGGGCGGCAGGAGACGGTAGGCGGAATCCAGGACCGCGGACACCGAGGGTCCCTCCTCGTCCAGGGTCAGTCCGGCCATCCGGCCGGTCTCGTCATCCAGTTCGGCGGCCAGTTCCGCCATGGTCGTGCCGTCGTCGGCGGCCAGCCGGGCGGCCACGATCTGGAGCGCGACCGGCAGGCCGCCGCACAGTTCCACGAGCCGCCGCGCCGCCTCCGGCTCGTCCTCGACCGCCCCCGGCCGGCACCGGTCGCTCAGCAGCGCCAGCCCGCCGTGCGCGTCCAGCGGTCCGACGGAGATCAGCCTGGCCCCGCCGAGGCTCAGCTCGCCGAGCCTGCCCTGGCTGGTGGCCAGGACGACGCTGCCGGGCCCCTTGGGGATCAGTGCCCGCACCTGGGCGGCCTGGTTCACGTCGTCCAGGACGAGCAGGATGCGCAGCTCGGCCGTGCGCGACCGGTAGAGGTTGGTGCGTTCGGCGAGCGAGTCGGGGATGCCGGCCCCGCCGCCCGGCAGGGACCGCAGGCACATGGCGAGGGCTTCGGAGACGTCCGCGCCCGGTCCGGTGACCGGGGTGCACCGGTCGCGCAGGGCGGCGAAATCGACGTACAGCTGCCCGTCCGGGAAGCGGTCGCGGGCCCGTTGTGCCCAGTGCCACGCCATGGTCGTCTTGCCGACTCCGGGGAGGCCGTCCAGTACGTCGACGGCGACGGCCGCGGAGCCCTCGGCGCGCGGGGCGAGGGTGTCGTCCAGGAGCGCCAGCTCGGCCGTGCGGTTGCTGAACGGGACGGTGACCGTGGGTACTTGGTCGGGGCGCGGGGACGGCAGCCCCGGCGCGGACGGCGGGGGCGCCGCGACCTGGAAGGTGATGCCGCCGTGGATGGCCGAACCCTGGAAGACCGGGCCGTGGTACACGCCGCCGCCGACCAGGCTGACAAAGGTGCGGGAGGTCTCCGGCGCCACCTCGGACAGCAGCCGCGCCAGTTCCCGCGCCGCGCCGGGGTCGTCCTGGAAGACGCCTTCCAGCCGGTGCCGCAGCCGCGTCTCGACCAGCGCCGGGGTGCCGGCGCCACCCGCGCTCAGCTCCTCGCGCGCCGCCCGCACCTCGTCCTCGGCCGCCGTGTCCGGGGCACCCCGCCCGAGGAACCGGCCCAGTCTGCCCTTGGCCCGCTCGTACGCGTCCGACACCAGCAGCCCGACCAGTGCCGTCGCCCCCGACGCGGCGAGCGCCGCCAACTCGGTTTCCACACGTACCCCTTCACCCGGCCATGACCCCGCGGACCTGTCCGGGGACCACCGTAGAGGGACAACCGTAGAGAGTTCCGTGAACGGGGAACATCCGGCTCACCGGAACCGGGGCACCCGCCCGCGCGCCCCCTCGCCGCACGGCGGGCCGTCGCCCGTCTCCGCCCCCATGTCACAGTTCCGCGCCCGGCTGCGTCGGTCGTGGGTGAGAGCCCGTGACATACGGCTCGGCGACTTCGGACGAGGGGCGACGGGAATGGGCAAGGACGTACGGAGAGCAAGGCAGACAAACCCTTGGCTGGTCCTGGCGGTGCTCTGCGCGAGCTTCTTCATGACGCTGCTGGACACGACGATCGTCACCATCGCCATCCCCGAGATGGCGGCCGGACTGGGTGCGTCGCTCGACGACATCCTGTGGTTCGCGAACGCCTACATGCTGGTGTTCGCGGCCCTGCTCCTGCTGTCGGGACGGCTCGGTGACCGGTTCGGGCCACAGCGGACCTTCACCGCCGGGCTCGCGGTCTTCACCGTGGCCTCCGCGGTGTGCGGCATGGTGGACACCCCGGAGCAGATGATCGCCGCCCGGGCCGTCCAGGGCCTGGGTGCCGCGGTGATGATGCCGCAGACACTGGCCCTGATCAGCGCGGTGTTCCCGGCCGAGCGCCGGGGTGCGGCCTTCGGTGTGTGGTCCGCGGTCGCGGGCCTGGCGACCGTGGCCGGTCCCACCGTCGGTGGCCTGCTGGTCTCGCAGCTCGACTGGCGGTGGATCTTCTACATCAACGTGCCGATCGGGGCGCTGGCCCTGCTGGGCGCGGTCCTCCTGGTGCCCGATGTCCGGTCCGGGCAGTCGGCCACGCTCGACCTGCCGGGTGCCCTGCTGTCCACCGCGGGGCTCTCGCTGATCGTGTACGCGCTGATCGAGGGCGAGCGCTACGACTGGGGCACCATCGAATCGTTCCTCAGCATTCCCCTCGTACTGGTCCTCGGCATCCTGCTGCTGGGGCTCTTCGCCCTGCACCAGAGGGGCCGTCAGGACCGCCGCCCGCTGGTTCCCTTCGAGCTGTTCCGGATCCGCAAGTTCACCGTCTCCGCCACGCTGGCGGCGCTGCTGCTGTTCTGCTCCATCGGTGTGCTGCTCCCGCTCACCCTGTATCTCCAGTCCGCGCTCGGGCTGTCCGCGGCGCAGGCCGGTCTCGCGCTGGCGCCGGGGCCGCTGGTCTCCCTGTTCGTGGCGCCGGTGGCGGGCAACGCGGTCGGCAAGGTGGGCGGCCGGATCATCCTGGTCCCCGGGCTGATGATCTTCGGAGCGGGAATCGCGCTGATGGCGATCATGGCCGACGCGAACTCCAGCGCGTGGGCGATCGTGCCCGGCCAGATCGTCTTCGGTATCGGTATGGGCCTGGTGTTCGCGCCCACCAGCACCCTCGCCATGCAGGAGATCCCGCCCCGGCTGATCGGTGTCTCCTCAGGCATGTTCACCACGTTCCGCCAGATCGGTGCCGTGCTCGGGGCGGCGGCGGTCGGAGCGCTGCTCCAGAGCCGCCTCGCCGCCGAGGGCGTACCGGAGGAAGTACGCCGGCAGGCCGGCCGGCTCGCGGAGTCGGTGTACGCCGAGGGACTCACCGACGCCGTGCGGTACAGCCTGTTCTGGACGGTGGCGACGGCTGTCGTCGCGGCGCTCCTGGCGCTGCTGCTGCCGGCCCACGAGAAGCGGCCGGAAGCGGCGCAGAACCCGGAGCCGCAGGTCGGGGCCGACGCACCGCAGACCGTGGAGTCCTGATCTCCCGTCCCGTCCCCGTCCCAGCCCCGCCGTGTCACTCGGACGCCCGTACCACCTGCCCTGCCTGTCCCACCCGCACCACCTGTCCCACTTGCCCCACCCGCACCACCCGTTCCCCCAGAAGGAGCCAGGAATGTCGGAAAAGACTGTCATCCAGCGGTACATCACCGCGCTCGGCGAGCAGGACTGGGCGGCCATCGAGGAGCTGTACTCCCCGGACGTCACCCTGTACACGCCCTCGGCCTGGGGGGTGAAGGGCGTGGGCTTCCTGCTGAAGTTCTGCCAGGCGATCCATGTCGCCCACCCCGGTATCCGGTCGGTCCTGCACGACGAGTTCTACAGCGCCGACGGCACCCGTGCGGCCTTCCGGTTCGCGCTGCACTGGCACAACACGGGGCCCTATTTCGGCCATGAGGCCACCGGTGAGCGCGGCACGAGCATCGAGCAGCACACCGTACGGCTGGAGCAGGGGAAGATCGTCGAGCAGGTCGTCGCCGTCAGCACCCTGCGGCTGCACTTCCTCCAGCGGGAGTCGTGGGGCATCGACTATGTGCGCGATGTCGCCGACCCGGCCCCCGAGATCATCTCGGCACCGCGAGCCGAACTCCGTTCATGACGGAGCCCGCCGCCGGGTGGCCCTCGTTCGCGGAGACCGCCTTCGATCTCCGGATACCCGACGACATCGCCGGGCGGTTCCGCGAGCAGGGGTGGTGGCGGGACACCTCCATCCTGCACGACCTGCTGCGGGTGGCGGCCGAACGCCCCGACGACCCGGCGATCGTCGCGCACAGCGCGCACGAGGGCCGCACCACGACCGTGCGCTACGGCGAACTGGTCCGCTACGTGCGCAGATTCAGCGCCGCCCTGAGATCGCTGGGTGTGCGCCGGGGCAGCCGGGTCGCGTTCCAGCTGCCCAACTGGTGGGAGGCGGCGGCCCTGACGCTCGCCTGCTGCTGGACCGGCGCGATCGCCGTGCCGCTGCTGCCCACGCTCCGCGCCCTGGAGCTGGAACGCATGCTGGAGGCCGCCCGGGCCCAGGTGTGCATCGTGGTCGACACCTGGGACGGCTACGACTGCGGGGCCGCGCTGGAGCAGATCTCGGCCCGGCTCCCCTGGCTGCGGCACAGCGTCATCCACGGGGACCGGGTCCCGCCCTGGGCCATCGACTTCGGCGACTACTTTCTGCGCACCCCGCACGAGGAACGGGAGGCCGCGCCCCCGCGGCTGCCGTCCGGCGCCGATCTCGACCGTGTCTCGCTGCTGCTGTTCACCTCGGGCACGACCGGCGAGCGCAAGGCGGTCCTGCACACGGAGAACACCCTGTACGCGGGCACCGGCGCCGGCGCGAGCCCGGTCGAGCGGGGCTGGGCCGCGCGCGAGGTGTTCAGCACGCCGCACCCCATCACCGGTCCGGCGGGCATGCTGTACTGCGTCTGGGGCCCGATCCTGGCCGGGGGCACCGGCGCCTACCAGGACGTCTGGACGCCGGAGGGCTATCTCGAACTGCTGTCGGCCGCGTCGGTGACACAGACCTTCATGGCCCCGTTCTACGCCCAGCAGCTCCTCACGGAACATCGGCGCCGCCCCCGTTCGCTGCCCTCGCTGCGTTTCGTGATGACCGGCGCCGCCCCGGTGTCGCCCGCTCTCGCCCGGGGGATCCACGACGATCTGAACGTCCCGGTGCGTTCGTGCTGGGGGATGACCGAGGTGGGCATGGGCTTCAGGACCCGCGAGGACGACCCGTGCGACTGGGCCGCCAAGAGCGACGGGTCGCCCCTGCCCGGTCTGGAGATGCGGCTGCGCCCGGCCCCCGGCGGCACGGGCGTGTGCCGGCTCCTGGTCCGGGGCGCCTCCCTGTGCGTCGGGTTCGCGCAGCCGGGCTCGGGCGAGCCGCTGTACGAGACCTGGCGGCACGACGACGGGTGGCTGGACACCGGAGACCTGGTCCGTGACGACGGGCGGGGCGGTATCCGCTTCGTCGGCCGGGCGAGCCGGCGGATCGGCGCGACGTTCATGGTCCCGGTGGCCGAGGTGGAACGGGAGATCCTGCGCCATCCGGGTGTGCGGGAGGCCGTGCTGGTCGGCTACGAGGACGAGCGGGGCTACGAGCGCTCGTGTGTCGTGGTGGTGGCCGCCGGGGACCGGTGCCCGACGCTGGCGGAACTCGTCGCCATCCTCACCGAGCGCGACATGACCCAGTGGTATCTGCCGACCAGACTGCTGGAAATCCCGCGGGAGCTGCCGCGCAACGAAAACGGCAAGATAAAATACGAGCGGTTGAAGGCCATGATTGTAGACTCCGTCCGGCAGTCGGCGACCGAGCGGGACGATTTCTGATCTTGCGGGAAAGTGGCGGGAATCGTGCGGGAATGAGGGGGCATGGCCGAGGTCACCGCCATCTCCGGAGTGTCCGGAATCTCCGATCCGTTCGAGCAATACCGTGAATTGATGTTCGGCATCTCGTACCGCATGCTCGGCAGTGTCGTGGACGCCGAGGACGTGGTGCAGGAGACCTGGCTCCGCTGGCGGCGGGTCGACCGGGACGAGGTCGTCGACCCGCGCGGGTATCTGGTACGGGCCGTCACCCGCACCGCGATCGACCAGATGCGCCGCGACCGGGCCCGCCGGGAGGAGTACGTCGGGCCCTGGCTGCCCGAGCCGCTGCTGGTCTCCTCCGATGTGGCGATGGAATCCTCGCTGCTGGGCGAGTCGCTGAGCATGGCGGTGCTGGTGATGATGGAGACGCTGTCGCCGCTGGAGCGCGCGGTGTTCGTGCTGCACGAGGTGTTCGGCTTCAGCTTTCCCGAGGTGGCCGAGGCCGTGGACCGCTCCGAGGGCGCGGTGCGGCAGCTCGGCAGCCGGGCGAGGCGGCATGTGAAGCTGCGGCACAGGCGGTTCGAGCCGGACCGCCGGCAGGCCCGCGAGGCCACCGAGCGCTTCCTCGCCGCGTGTCTCGACGGAGACCTGGAAGCATTGATGAACGTGCTGGCCCCCGACGTGACCATGTGGGCGGACGGCAACGGGCACGCGGAGACCCCGCGGGTTCCGCTGCACGGGGCCGCCACCATCGCCGAGTACTTCGCCGCCATCGCGGGCCGCTATCCGGCCGGGCTCACCTTCCGGCTGCACGACCAGTACGGCGGTGGTGCCGCCGCCGTACTGGCCACGCCGACAGCGGTGTTCGCCGTGGTGAGCGCCGAACTCGAACTGGTCGGGGGACGGCCGTTGATCACCGCGGTGCGCGCCGTGCGCAACCCCGACAAGCTGAGCCGGATCCCGGTCGCCCGCTGAGGAGCCCGCCCGGGAATCCCGGTCACCCCGTTCAGCCCGCTCACCCCTCCATGGACCCCGAGCTGTTGCGCCGCTGCCGGTGCAGCACCCACTGCGCGACATGGATACGGGAGGGCACGTCCAGCCGCCGCATGACCTGGCGCACATGGTTCACCACGGTCCACTCCGAGAGCTGTAATCGATGGGCTATCTGGCGATTGGTCAGGCCCTTGCTGACCAGCAGGGCGACCTCGTACTGGCGGGCCGTGAGCCGTGCCGAACGGGACTCCGCGGGCGTGGACTCGGACGCGGGCGGGCTGACCGCCAGCGCCTCACCCGCGGCGGCGTCGGCCGACAGCACCCGGCCCTCGCGCCGGGACGCCTCGTACTCCGGGCCCGACAGCAGCCGGCGCAGCTCCCGCAGTGCGGCGGCCGACGTGCCCGCCTCGAACAGGGGATGGGCCCCGGTCGCCTCCCGGATGGCGGACGCGGCGGCCAGCAGCCGGGACACCAGGTGCCCCTGGTGGGGCAGCCGGTGCCACAACTGCCGTGCGTGGGAGTCCAGGACGGCGGGCATCATCGTGTGCTCCCCGATGGACCTGAACCGGTGCAGGCTCTCCCACAGCAGGTGCTCCGACAGCGCCTGGTCCCCTCGCGCGTCGGCCAGGCTCGCCCGCACGGCCAGGGCGAGCCCCTCGCCCCGTACATCGCGTTCGCGCGTGAACAGGGCGCTGGCCGCGTCCAGCAGATCGACGGCGGACCCGGCGTCGTTCAGCCGGCAGCACATGGCGAGGGTCAGGGCGGCGCTCGCGACCTCGCCGGTCGCCCCGGGGTGCTGGGCCACGTCCAGGACGCGCTCCGCGGCCAGTCTGACCACCTTGGTGCCGGGAGTCTGCTGGAGGACGGCGAGCTGGCCCAGCGCGGCCTGTTCATGGACGCTGTCGCCCTGCTCACGGTAGGCGGTGGCCGCGCGCCGGAAGCAGTCCGCCGCCAGCCGGGCCTGACCGGCGGTCATGGCCAGTTCGGCCCGGGCGGCCTCGGTCCGCGCCGCCAGTTCGCGGTGGCTCGCATCGGCGTGGAAGGCGGCCGACGCCTTGGCCAGCCACTGCTCGCCCAGCGCGAGATGGCCTCGTACCAGCCAGAAGCGGTGCAGCGCGAGGGCGGCGTGGGCGGCGTCCGTACGGCGGCCGTCGGCTTCGAGCTGGGCCAGCGCGGCCAGCAGGTCCTCGTGGAGCGGGGCGAGTCTGTGCAGCCACTGGGGCTGGAGCGGGCCCGACAGCTGGCCCTCGGCCTGCCGGGCGAGGGCCAGGAAGTGCTCCGCGTGCCGCTGGCGGGCGCCTGTCAGCTCGCCGGACTCCTCCAGCCGCTCCAGACAGTACTCGCGGACGGTGTGGAACATCGTGCAGCGCGGCTCCCCGGCGGTCGAGGTGACCCGCAGCAGCTGGTGGCCGACCAGTGCCTCGACCGTGTGTTCCGTGCGGCGCGCGGAGAGGTCCCAGAACTCCGCCATCGTGGTCAGGTCGACGCTGCCGGTGAAGACGGCGAGGCGGGTGAGCAGGGAGCGCTGTTCCGGGTCGAGCAGGGCGAAGCTGCGTTCGGTGATCGCGGTGACGGAGCGGTGCCGCGCCGAGCGGGCGGTGTGGTCGCCGCCCAGGGCGGGCCCGCCCTCGCGGAGCCGGGTCAGCAGGCTGTCCACGCTGAACAGGCGCAGCTTCTCGGTGGCCAGTTCGATCGCGAGCGGCAGGCCGTCCATGCGGCTGCATATCTCGGCCACGGCCTGTGCGTTGTGCACGGTCAGCGCGAACAGCGGGTCGACCGCCCGTGCCCGGTCGACGAACAGCTCGACGGCGGCGTAGTCCTGGAGTTCGGAGACGTCCTGCCCGTACGGTGCGGGCGGGGTCGGCAGCAGCGGCACGGGCCAGAGCCGTTCCCCGTACACCCGCAGGGGTCTTCGTCCGGTGGCCAGGACGCGCAGTTGGGGAAAGTGTGCCAGCAGGGTGTCGACCGCCACCGCGGTGGCGTCGGCCACGTGCTCGAAGCCGTCGAGGACCAGCAGGCTCGGTCCGTCCGGCAGCCGGGCGGCCAGGGCCTCGGTGAGCCCGTCGCCGTCGACGGCCTCGTGCAGATCGAGGTACGCGATCCGGGACATGGCGCTGTCCGTCATCGCCGCGGCGGCCAGCCGGCTCTTGCCCACCCCGCCGGGGCCGGTCAGGGTGATCAGTCTGCTCGTCGGCAGGCCGAGCTGGACGGTGAGCGTGAGGACTTCGACATCTCGGCCCACCAATGTGGTGCGAATGCAGGATGTACGGGGCGAAACGTCGACGACGAGGTCCCGATACATTTCTGTATTGAGCACGGTAATTCCCCCGTAAAATAAAGTCGCTTCGAGGTATACGTCAGGTTCTCAAGCCGCGCCATAGGGCGCGGCATGTGACGCCGAACACCAGGCCCCAGAAGGCGGCCCCGAGTCCCAGCAGCGTGATACCGGAGGCTGTGGTGAGAAATGCGATCAGGGCGGCATCGCGGTTCCGTGGCTCGGTGAACGCTCTGGAGAGGCTGCCGCTGAGCGCGCCCAGCAGGGCGACGCCCGCGACGGCCGCGACGAGCGCCGGGGGCAGCGCCGTGAACAGCCCGGCGATCGCGGTTCCGAACAGGCCGACCGCGACATAGAGGACCCCGCAGCTCAGTCCGGCCACATAGCGGCGGTCGCGGTCCTGGTGGGCGTCCGGGCCGGTGCAGATGGCGGCCGTGATGGCGCCGAGGTTGAGCGCGTGCGCGCCGAAGGGGGCGAAGAACGCGGACGCCAGACCGGTGTCCCGGATGACCGGCCCGGTGGGCACCGCGTAGCCGGCCTCCTTGAGCACCGCGACGCCCGGGGCGTTCTGGGCGGACATGGTGACCAGGAAGAGCGGCAGCGCCAGACTCACCAGGGCGCCGCCGGGCCACTCGGGCACGGTGAACACCGGCATCACCAGCGCCACTTCGGAGCCGTCCAGGGAGATCGAGCCCGTGCTGGCGGCCACCGCGATGCCGAGGGCGAGCGGCGCCGCGATGGCGTACCGGGGTGCCAGTCGCCGGCACAGCACGTATCCGGCGATCACCGCCCCGGCCACGGCGGGGCCGTCCTCCAGCGCCCCGAACGCGTCCAGGCCGAAGCGCACCAGCACACCGGCCAGCACGCCGGAGACGACGGCGGCGGGCATCCGCCGCATGAGCGCGTCGAACCAGTCCGTCACCCCCACGAGGACGGTGAGCGCGGCGGCGGCCAGATACGCCCCGATCGCCACCTCGTAGCGGATGTCGCCCAGTTGGCCGACCAGCAGGGCCGCGCCCGGTGTCGACCAGGCCGCCACCACGGGTACCCGATAGCGCAGGCTGAGGGCGAACCCGGTCACGCCGCTGCCCAGGGCGACCGCCCAGATCCACGACGACAGCTGGGCCTCGCTCAGGTCGGCGGCGTGCGCGGCCTGCACCACGACGGTCAGGGGTCCCGCGAAGGACACCAGGACGGCGACGGCCCCCGCGACGACGGACGACAGGGACAGATCGCGCAGCACCTGCCGTACGCCGCCGGGGGAGACGTCTGTCGTCACGGGAGTTTCGCCCTCACAGGATCTCGACGTTGTCGGCGGACCGGACGTCTGTCGTCACAGGAGTTCTGCCCTCAGAGGATCTCGACATTCTCGGCGGGTGTCAGGCGCCGTCGGCAGTCCAGGACATGACGGGCGGTGCGCTGCACGATGTCGTAGTCGAAGTCGTCGTGGTCGGTGAGCAGGACGACCGCGTCGGCGGCGGACAGTTCCTCCTCGGTCAGCTCCACGCGGCGCAGCCGTGATTCCCACGGCCCGGTGTCCCGTACGTGCGGGTCGACGGCGGACACCTGGGCCCCGGTGCGCAGCAGCAGTTCCGCCACCCGCAGCGCCGGTGACTCGCGGGCGTCGCCGGTGTTGCGCTTGTAGGCCAGGCCCAGCAGGAGGATGCGGGAGCCGTTCGCCGGGCGCCGGAGCCGGTTGAGGGCCTGGACGAGGCGCTGCACGACGTACTGCGGCATCTGGCTGTTGACATCGTTGGCGAGGTCGATGAAGCGGAAGCGGCGGCCGAGTTCGCGCTCGACCCGCCAGGAGAGATACCGGGGGTCGACCGGCAGGCAGTGGCCGCCGACGCCGGGCCCCGGTGTGAACGGCATGAAGCCGAAGGGCTTGGAGGAGGCGGCGTCGATCGCCTCCCAGGCGTCCACCCCGAGTTCGTGCGCGATCACCGCCATCTCGTTGACCAGGGCGATGTTGACGTGCCGGTAGGTGTTCTCCAGGAGCTTGGTCAGCTCGGCGGTCCGCGGATCGCGCACCGGCACGGTCCGCTCCACCACGGTGTCGTAGAACTCGGCGACCCGGCGCAGGGACGCGGCGTCCACACCCGAGATGATCTTGGGGGTGGTCTCCAGGGTCCAGGTCCGGTTCCCGGGGTCGATGCGCTCGGGGCTGTAGCCGAGGTGGAAGTCGGTGCCGGGGGCCAGCCCGCTCTCCTTGTGCAGCAGCGCGCCGAACACGTCCTCGGTGGTGCCGGGATAGGTGGTGGATTCCAGTACGACCAGCGCGCCCGGCCGCAGATAGCGGGCGAGTTCGCGGGCCGCGTCCTCGATGAAGGTCAGGTCCGGGACGTCGTCGAGCAGCGGGGTGGGTACGGTGACCACGGCCACGTCGAACTCCGCGAGCGCGGCGGCGTCGGTCGTGGGGTGGTAGGCCCCCGATTCCAGGGCCTTGCCCAGTCTGTCGTGGTCCACGTCCTCGACGTAGGAGTCGCCCGAGCGCAGCCGGGCGATCCGTGCGGTGTCGATGTCGTAGCCCACGACCGTGTGCCCCGCCTCCGCGGCTCGTACGGCGAGGGGAAGTCCCACATACCCCTGGCCGATCACCACCACCCGGCGTCCGCGGCGCGGTGTGGAGCCGCCGTTCGTCGTTTGGGACATCGTGGTGCCCTTTCAGCCGTTGTGCACGAGAAGAAGGTTGGCCACGATCAGGAGCACGACGCCCCAGCGGTGGATGGTGACGCCCTGCTTGCGGGCCGACAGCACCTGGCCCGCGATGAGCCCCTGGTACGCCTGGCGGGCGCGCAGGCACACCACGGGCAGCAGGAAGGCGCCGAACCACAGCGGCACCGCGCCCACCGCGAGGGCGAGGACGATCGCGCCGGTCTCGGTGAGGGAGAGCCCGGCGATGAAGCCCCGGTAGACGCGGGGGGAGACGCTCGTGGCCAGATTGCGCCGCCCCGCGTCACGGTCGCCGTCCACGTCGTTGATGTTGGAGTAGACCGAGACCATCAGGCTCCACAGCCCGAACAGGAAGCACTCCAGCCAGGCCACCCCGGTCATCCGCCCGTTCAGCAGGGCGAAGGGGATGAGCACGCACAGGGCGGTGCTGAGCCAGATGACCATCTCCTGGCCACCCCGGTAGCTGAGCTTGAGGCCGTACGAGTACTGCACGCTGATGACCACCGACACGCCGGCCGCCACCACGGCCCACCAGGGCCGGTGCGGTGCGAGCACGATGGCGAGGGCCCACAGTGCCGTGCCCGCCGCCGCGCACCCCCAGCCGAAGCGCAGGGCCTGGCGGAGCGTCAGCCGGCCGTCGAGGAGCGGCTTGCGGTCCCGGGCGCGCAGGGTCTGCGCGGGATCGTAGTTGCGGGCGTCACTGCCGTCGCGCAGGCCGGTGACGTCGTCCAGGGAGACGGTGGCCGCCACGATCCCGACCCAGCCCAGGTCGAACAGGACCAGGACCCACCAGGTGTCGGCCCGCCCCCAGGCCGCGGTGGGGAGCAGCGCCAGGACCACCAGGACACACAGGTAGTAGTCGAAGAAGGAGAGCTTCGCCAGTTTGGCGTACGCCCTGGCCCGTTCGCGGACCTCCAGGCGCACCGGTGCCTGGGTGGTGGTCATCGCCCCGCCTCTCTCCGGCCGTCCGTCCCGCCGTCCGTGCCGCCGTCCACGCCGCCGTCCGTCCCGCCGTCCGTGCCGCCGCGCTTCCCGTCGCGCTTCTTGCCGACCGTGCTGATCAGCACCTGGCTCAGCCAGTGGTGCGCGGGGTCGGCCATCTCGGCCAGGGCCTGATCGATGCGGGCGTGGTCCAGGAGCCCGGCGTCGACGATCCGGCGCCGCATGAACTCCAGCCACAGCATGTAGTGCCTGGCCTGGTCGGAGCCGCCGCGCACCATCACGGCCCGGCCCTCCGCGGTGGCGTCCAGACCGGCGTCCAGGGCCAGTTGGAGGTTGACGTGACCGCCGCGCGGATCGTGGCCGGACCGGCGCATCAGCCCGTAGCCGGCGGCCCGCACGTCCTGGAGGAAGTCCTCGGAGAGGGAGGTGCGAAAGAGCGTGGAGGAGTCGGTGTCCTCCAGGAACAACAGCCCGCCGGGCCGCAGCGCCCGCACCATACGGTCCATGGCGGCGGCCCGGTCGGGCAGATGCTGGAGCACCATCCGGGAGTGCACGAGGTCGAACGCCGCCTCGGGCAGTTCCTCGGTACGCAGGTCGTGCCGGACCACGTCCACCTGGGGAAGCCGGGTGAGCGGGGCCAGCCGGTCGGTCTCCAGGTCGGTGGCGAGCACCCGTCCGGCGGGGCCCACCAGTTCGGCGAGCCGGCGCACCACGGAACCCGAGCCGGCGCCGATCTCCAGGCAGCTCCAGCCGGGCGCCACACCCAGCTTCTCCAGCCGCTCCAGGGTGCCCGGGTCCCAGATCGCCTCGTTGGTCCGCAGCCGTTCGGTCTCCTTCTCCCAGGCCGGGTCGAAGACGTACTCCTGCTGCTGGAGCTGGTCGGTCATAGGGGCCTCCAAGGATTCCGGCGCGCTCATGCGAAGAACTCACAGACGGTGTCCGCGATGAACTCCACCTCGGTGTCGGCGAGGTGGGGCCAGATCGGAATGGCCAGATTGCGCGCGGAGGCCTGCCGGGCGTGGGGCCAGCTGCCCTGGGCGGGAGCCCAGGGGGTGAAGGCGGGCTGCTCGGGCAGCGGCACCGGGTAGTAGATGTGCGTGCCGATCTGGCGCTCCGTGAGGTAGGCGCGCAGATCCTCGCGCCGCTCCACGAGCAGTGAATAGACGTAGTAGCAGCGGCCGTTGCGCCCGGCGGGCGGGGCGAGCACACCGCGCCCGCGCAGTGGCTCGAAGCGCTCGGTGTAGTAGTCGGCGATCACGGCCCGGCGCTCCAGGCGGTCCGGGAAGCCGGGCAGCCGGTGCAGCTGGAACGCGGCCAGCACCTCGTCGAACCGGCTGTTCAGGCCGATCCGGTGATGCAGGAAGCGGTGCACGCCGTCCTGCCCGTGGTTGCGCAGCATGCGGCAGGCGCGGGCCAGTCCGGGGTCGTCGGTGAGGATCACGCCGCCCTCGCCCGTGGTGCCGAATGCCTTGACCTGGAAGAAGGAGAACACCCCCAGATCGCCCCAGCGTCCGGCCGGGCGCCCGTCCAGGACCGCGCCCTGGGCGACCGCGGCGTCCTCGATCAGGGCGAGTCCGTGCTCACGGGCGATCGTCCGGAAACGCTCCATGTCGGCCATGATCGAGAAGACATGGGCCGGCATGATCGCCTTGGTGCGTTCGGTGATCAGCGCCTCGGTGGCGTCGGGGTCCAGGACCATGGTCCAGGGGTCGACGTCGGCGAAGACGGGGGTGGCACCCGCGTTGGCCACGGAACTGGCCACCGGCTGACAGCAGAACGCCGGGACGATCACCTCGTCGCCCGGTCCGATGTCCAGGGCGCGTACGGACAGTTCCAGCGCCCCGGTGCCGCTGCCGCAGGCGATGGCGTGCGCGGCGCCCGTCGCCTTGCACAGCGCGTCCTCCAGTTCGGCGGTGCGGTCGCCGAGGATGAACCGCTGGCCGGCGCCGACGCCCAGGTCGTGCACGGCCTGGAGCAGGGTCTCGCGGTCGTCCTCGAAGAGGTCGGGCGGGAAGAAGGGCAGTGTCCTCATGGTCCTCATGCCGGGCCCCCTCGGTAGAAGCGGGTGATGACCTCGCACACCCGGTCCACGTCGTCGAGTGCGAGGTCGGGGTGGAAGGGCAGCGCGACCGTGCGTTCGCAGGCGGCCTCGGCGTGGGGGAAGTCCCCGCGGCGGTGGCCGAGTTCGGCGAAGCAGGGCTGTAGATGCAGCGGGGTCGGATAGTAGACCTCGGTGCCGATGCCCTCGCGGGTGAGGTGGGCGACCAGCTCGTCCCGGCGCTCCGCCTCGATCACATAGACGTAGAAGACCGGCTCGCCGCGGCCCTCCCGGTCGATGACGGTGGGCAGCCGCAGGATCCCCGGTACGTCGCGCAGCCGCTCGGTGTACGCGGCGGCCAGCTCGGCGCGTCGGGCGATCGCCGCGTCGAGCCGGGGCAGCTTGCCGAGCAGGACGGATGCCTGGATGTCGTCCATCTTGCTGTTCGTGCCCGAGGACCCGGACAGATTGGAGATACCGGCGATGTGGTCGACGGTGCGGCCCATCCGGCCGTGGTGGCGCAGGGTCGACACCCGTTCGGCGAGCTGCGGGTCGTCGGTCAGGACGGCCCCGGCGTCACCGAGCGCGCCCAGCGTCTTGGTGGGGAAGAACGACAGCACTCCCCCATGGCCCAGCAGCCCGGCGTGCACCCCGTCCCGGCGCATCCCGATGGCTTCCGCGCTGTCCTCGACGACCTTCAGGCCGTGCCGCTCGGCCAGGGCGCCCAGTGCGGTCATGTCCGCGAGCTGCCAGAACAGATGCACCGGCATCACCGCCCGGGTGCGCTCGGTCAGGACGGTCTCCACGGAACGCGGGTCCAGGGAGTAGCCGTCCGGTTCGATGTCGGCGAACACCGGCCGGGCGCGGGCGAGGGCCACCGACGAGGCCGAGGCGACGAAGCTGAACGCCGGCACCACGACCTCGTCCCCGGGGCCGACCCCGCAGGCCCGGAGCAGCAGGACCAGGGCGTCCGTCCCGCTGTTCACCGCCACCACGTGCCGGGCCCCGGTGTAGGCGGCCAGCGCCTTCTCCAGCTCGGCGACCTGTCGTCCGTGGGAGAACTTTCCGCGATCGAACAACTCGTTCAGATGACGGCTGATATCCGGCCAGCACTCGGTGAACGTGCCCGCCTGGGTGAAGAATGGAACCGACCGCCCTGTTACCGTTCCTAATTCGCTTCGCCCGGTGCTCCGAGTAGGAGAGCTCACGCGTCAATCCTCCGTGTGGCGGGACGGGGATATGGATGGGCGGAGCTAATCAGGACCCAATCATCACCGACAATGGCAAACCCTTGTCAGTACCGGTCCGGCACTGACAAGCATCAGCTAGCCCCGGGGGCGCAGAACGTGGAAGCGCCAGCCCAGGGACGTTCCGGGCCAGCTCAAACGGTTGGCGCCGGCGCGTGCGCGGCCGAGGGACGCTTGACACCCGAACCGGTCGCACCCCAGATTTGAGCTCGCACCGCCGCACCGCATGTGCCTAGTGAACGCAATCCGGACCGCGCGCGAGCCTGCCCGTTCAGCGGGCGACAGGGGATGTGCTTTCTTTGAAGTCGGCAGCTGATTCAGTTAATTCAGAGAACTCGGTAAATTCTGTCCACCCGGCTGAAATTCATGAGAAGTCGGTCGTGCTCGCCGAACCACGCAGCTTCTGCGCGGGCGTGCGGCGTGCCATCGACATCGTGGAAGTCGCACTCGAACGCTTCGGCGCTCCCATCTATGTGCGCAAGCAGATCGTGCACAACGAGCATGTGGTGAGCGACCTGGAGGCCCGCGGGGTGCGCTTCGTGGACTCCGCGGACATGGTGCCGCCCGGCGAGGTCTGTGTGCTGTCCGCCCACGGCGTCTCGCCGGAGGTGCGCCAGGGCGCCGAGGAGCGCGGGCTGACCGTGATCGACGCCACCTGCCCGCTCGTGGCCAAGGTCCACCAGGAGTCCCGCCGCTTCGCCGAGGACGGCCGGACGATCCTGCTCGTCGGCCATGCCGAGCACGAGGAGGTGGAGGGCACGTTCGGCGAGGCACCCGAGCGCACCCTGGTGGTGAGCACGGTGGAGGACGTGCACGCGCTGGACCTGCCGCGCGACGCCCCGGTGGCCTTTCTGACCCAGACCACCCTCGCCCTGGATGAGACGGAGGAGATCATCGAGGCCATGCGCGAGCGGTTCGACGATCTGCTCGGCCCCGGCAGCGACGACATCTGCTACGCCAGCCAGAACCGCCAGAACGCGGTCAAGGCGATCGCGGCCCGCACCGACCTGGTGCTCGTCGTGGGCTCCGAGAACTCCAGCAACTCCGTGCGGATGGTCGAGGTCGCCCGGACCGCGGGAGCCGCCGCGCACCTGGTCCCCGGCCCGGAGCACTTCCAGGAGAGCTGGCTCGTCGGGGTGGAATCGGTCGGCGTCAGCGCGGGTGCCAGCGCCCCCGAGGTGCTGGTCGACGGCCTGCTGCGCCGGCTCGCCGACCTCGGGTACGGCCGGGTCGAGGTGGAGCGGACGGCCACGGAGAACGTTGTCTTCCAGCTGCCCGCGCTGTTGAAGGGGACGGGGTGAGTGCCGTGGCGGGTGGGGGGCGTGAGGTGAGTGCCGTGGCGAGTGGCGGGCGTGAGGCGAGTGCCGTGGCGGATGGCGGCCGTGAGGCGAGTGCCGTGGCGGGTGAGGGGCTCGGCACGGGTGAGGTGGCGGCCGGGGGGCGGGGCACGGCTGACTTGGGCGCCCGCCTGCCCGACGCCGCCGGTGAGGGACATGGGCCGGGTGACGGGCCGGCCGAGGGGCAGGGCACGGCTGACTCGGCCGGTAAGAGGCACGGCACGGCTGACGCGGGCGCCGAGGGTGACGACCCGGCCGACGCCGACGTCCTGCCCCGGTTACTGGACTCCGTCCTGCGGCGCATCGACTCCGTGCTCGCCGGGGAGAGCGCGCGCTGGACCGCCGTCGACCCGCGGTGCGCCGCGTTCGTCGACGCCGTCACCGCGATCACCGTCGCCAAGGGCAAGCTGCTGCGCCCCCGCTTCTGTCTCCTGGGCCATCTCGCCGCGGGCGGCGACCCCGGATCGGCCGACGCCGTCGACGCCGCCGCGGCCCTGGAACTCCTGCACAGTTTCGCCCTGTTGCGGGACGACGTACTCGACGACTCCCCGCTGCGCCGCGGCGCCGTCACCGCCCATGAACGGCACGCGGACGACCATCGGGCACGGGGGCTGCGCGGAGAGCCGCGGCGCTACGGCGAGGGGGTGGCCAACCTGGCCGCCGACCTCTCCCATGTCTACGCGGACCGGCTCACCCGCCGGCTCTCGGAACCGGCCCGCGCGGTGTGGGACGAGACGCGCGTCGAGGTCACCGTCGGCCAGTACCTGGACATCGCCGTCGCCGCCGAGGGGGTGGCCGACCCGGATCTCTCCCGGTGGATCGCGGTCTGCAAGTCCGGCCGGTACACCATCCACCGCCCCCTCCAGCTCGGTGCCACGATCGCGGGCCGGCCCGACCTCGCCGACGCGTTCGAGGCGTACGGGCTGCCGCTGGGCGAGGCGTTCCAGCTGCGGGACGACCTGATCGACGCGTTCGGCGACTCCGAGAACACCGGCAAGCCCACCGGGCTCGACTTCGCCCAGTTCAAGATGAGTTACCTGCTGAGCCTCGCCGTACGACGCGATGAACGCATCCGTGAACTGGCCGCCGCGCCCGCGGGACCCGAGGCAGCGGCCAGGATGCGCGCCCTGCTCATCGAGAGCGGCGTGGCCGATGACGTGGAGCGGCGCATCGCGCACCTCGTCGAGCAGGCCAGACAGGCCGTGGCCGAGGCGCCCCTGGTCTCCCGCTGGCGCGACGAACTGATGGATCTGACGGCCTCCGTGGCCTACCGCGACCGCTGAGAGGAGCCAGGCCGGCATGGAGCGCGCAGAGCAGCCAGCAGGGGCGGGACAACCAGCAGGGGCAGGGCAGCCGGCACCGCCACCAGCAGGACCACCGACACCGGCACCGGCAGGCCGGCCCGGGGACACGGCACCGCGAACGGAACAGACAGGGCCCGCACAGCCGGCGGCGCCCGCCGGGCAACCCGCGCGGACGCTGATCATCGGGCTCGGCCGGGCAGGCCTCGGGCTGCACTGGGCGGTACTGCGCCGGCTGCGCGCCACCGGGCGGCACACGGATCTCTTCGATCCCGCGCCCGTCCTGACCCTCGACCCCGTGGCCCCGGCGCCACCCGTGGCGGCCGAGGGGCTGCGGCACGTCTCCTCGCTCGACCAGGCCCGCGCCCTGCTCGACCCCGAGCGGACCGTCGTACACCTGTGCACTCCGCCGGTCGCCCGCCTCGGTCTGCTGCGTGAGCTGGCCGCCGCCGGGTTCGACCGGATCGTCGTGGAGAAGCCCCTGGCGTCCGACCGCGCGAGTGTCCGCGAGATCGTCGGCCTGTCCCGTACCGAGGGGCTGCGCCTGGCGGTCGTGGCACCCTGGCTGGCCAGCGCCCTGACCGGGCGGCTCGCCCGCCTCGTGGACAGTGGGGCGCTGGGGGCACTGCGCTCGATCGAAGTGCGGCAGTACAAGCCCCGGATGGGCCGCACCCTGGCCGACAACGGGCACCCCACCGCGTTCGACATAGAGCCTCCGCACTCTCTCGGTGTCTGTCTCCGGCTGGCCGGGCCCGCCCGTCTCACCGGCGCGGAGCTGGACGACATGCGGATCGGTGACACCGTCGTCGCGGGCATGGGCCGGGCCGAACTCACCCTCCGCCACGAGACGGTGACCAGCCGGATCGTCTCCGACCTCACCGCGCCGGTCCGGGAACGCCGCATCCAGCTGGACTTCACGGACGGCCAGGTGGTGGCGCACTACCCGGGCGCCGAGGACGACCACTACGCCCAGCTCCGGATCAGCCGCCGCGGGCGCCCGGAGACCTGGGACGTCTTTCCCGACGACGCCCTGTCCGCCTATCTCCTGGACACCTACCGCGCCCTGCGCGACGGCACGGACCTGGCGCCGCAGTTGCATCTCGCGTCGCGGGTGGTCGAGTTGCTCGCCGACGCCAAGGACCTGGCCCGCCGGGCCGTCCCGGCCGCCGGTCACACCGGACAGCGGGTGGCCCGTGCCGGCTGACATCGAGTACCCACTGGCGACCGGGACGGCGTCTACCGGCGCAGCCGCGGCCGAGGCAGCCGTGACCAGGACGGCCACGACCGGCACAACCGTGACCCCCGCAGCCACGACCAGCGCAGCCGCGACCGGCGCAGCACACCCACCACCCCCCGGAATCCGCTTCGCCGGTATCGGCGACGAAGCCGCCCCCGCCCTCGCCGAACAGATCCGGGCCCACCGGCTGCTGGGCTGGTCCACCATCGAGCTGCGCGACATCGACGGCACCGCCCTCGCCGACCTCGACGACACCGCGTTCGACCGCGTCCGAGGGGCCCTCGACGACGCGGGCCTCGACGTGGTGTGCGTGGACTCCCGCATCGCCAACTGGGCCCGCCCGATCACCGGGGACTTCGACCTGGACCTGGCCGAGCTGAAGCGCCTGGCCCCGCGCTGTGCCGCGCTGGGCACCCGCTACCTCCGTGTCATGTCCTACCCCGACGACCCGGACGGCCGCCTCGGCGAGCCCGAGTGGGGGCGCCGCGCCGTACGCCGGATCACGGACCTCGCCCGGGTGGCGCGGGACGCCGGGCTCGTGCTGCTGCACGAGAACTGCGCGGGCTGGGCGGGCGCCCGCGCGGAACGCGCCCTGCGGCTGCTGGAAGAGGTCGACAGCCCCGCGCTCCGGCTGCTGTTCGACACGGGCAACGGCGTGGCGTACGGCTACGAGGCGTACGACCTGCTCACCGAGCTGGTGCCATGGGTGGAGCACGTCCAGATCAAGGACGCCAGGGGCGACGCGGACGACCCCGTCTACACCCTCCCCGGTGAGGGCGCCTGCCGCGTCGCCGACTGCCTGCGGCTGCTCCTCGACCATGGCTACACCGGTACGTGGTCCATCGAACCCCATCTGTCGGTACGTCCCCACGAGGGCCGCAACGACGCCGGTGACGACGGGGTGGCGCAGTTCGTACGCTACGGCCGCGCCCTGGAGCGACTGGCGGCGGGCCTGCCGGTCGCGGGGAACCCGGCGCCGGAGGCCACCCGGTGACCCGGGCGAGGCTGAGCGGCGCGGAGCGCGAACTGCTGCTGCGGCTGCTGGAGCTGCCCACCGTCGGCCCCCTCGAAGCCGCGAGCGAGGGGGCGGGCGCGAGCGCGGTCGAGCCCCGCCTGTGGGACGCCCAGCGCGCCTACGCCGAAGCCGCCCGGCACATCGGCTTCGAGGTGGTGCACCACGCCCCCGCCGACCCCGCCGACCTGGTGGGCGACCATGTGCCGCTCGCCGTACGCGAGGCGGCTGCCGACCCCCGCTTCCTGGCCGTACAGCCCAGCCTGGTGCTGGCGCTCGGCCCCGCGCTGCCGCAGGCGGACACGGTGATGTTCAACGTCCATCTGGACACGGTCGCGGGCCTCGAACCGGTGGGCTTCGACGGGGAGGTCTTCACCGGCCGCGGCGCGATCGACGCCAAGGGCCCCGCGGTCGCGCTCCTGGCGGGCCTGCGGACGGCCCTCGAAGCCGTCCCCGGCCTGGCCGACGGCACCCGGGTGCTCATCCAGGCGGTGTCCGGCGAGGAAGGCGGCGCCATGGGCGTGTTCGGCACCCGCCCGCTGATCCGGCAGGGCTGGTACGGCAGGCTCAACCTGTTCTGCGAGCCCACGGGGATGCGGCTGCTGACCCGCTCCACCGCGGCCATGACCGCCTGCGTCCGGGTCGACGGGGACGACGCCATCGACGACCGCCCCGGCGCCGGGCACAACGCCACCGTGCTGCTCGGCCATCTCGCGCAGCGGCTCGCGGCCCGGCTGCCGGAGCGGGCCGACGGCGGACAGATCTGCGTGGCGGGCCTGCACACCGGGCACCTCCACAACCGGGTGTACGGGACCGGCCGGCTGCTGCTCAACTGCTCCTACCCAAACCTGGCGACGGGCCGGTCGCTGGCCACCGCCCTGGAGGACGAAGTCTCCGCCGGGCTACGGGAATTCGGCGACCTCTTCCGCACCCACCCCAATCTGGCCCGCACCGCCGCCGACGCCGCCGCCATCACCCGCGTCGAATGGCACAAGCGGGACCTCCCCGCGCTCGCCCCCGTGGACGACCCCTGGGCCACCGAGCTGCTGGAGCGGCGGGCGGGCCTCGCCCGGTGGCCGGCCGACGAGCCCGCGTTCACCTGCGACGCGCTGTGGATGTCCGGTCTGCCCGGCGCCTACACCGCCGTCCTCGGCCCCGGCGACCTGGACCACAACCACGCCCACGCAGCGGGTGAGTACGCCGCGTTGTCCGACCTCGAAGCCTTCGCCGGGGCGGTGAGCGATCTGCTCGTCCGGTTCGCCGCCCGGCATCACGCCGCACCGGGAGGAAGCCCACTGTGACCCAGAAGACCGACGCCCCAGCCACGCGCGGGGTGCTCGTCTCCCATGACGCCCTCGTCGCCTTCACCGCCGAGGTCTTCGCCGACCGCGGGGTGCCCGCCGGGCGGGCCGCCGGCGCCGCCGAGGCGCTCGTCCACGGAGATCTCACCGGACTGACCTCGCACGGCCTGGCCAATCTCACCCGGCTGTACCTCCCGGCCATCGACGAGGGCCGTATCGATCCCGTGGCGGAGCCGGAGAAGATCACCGACACGGGTGCCGCCGTGCTCCTGGACGGCCGCCGCTCGCTGGGCCTGTGGGCCGCGACCGAGGCGCTGGAGCTGGCCGCCGACCGCGCGGAGTCGACCGGCATCGCCCTGGTGACGATGCGCAACGCCACCCACTTCGGCTGCGCGGGCTACCACACGGCCCGGATCGCGCGGCGCGGCATGGTCGCCCTGCTCGCCTCCAACTGCGGGCACCAGCGCATCGCCCGGCCGCCGGGCGGCCGGGCGGCGATGCTCGGCACCAACCCGTTCAGCGTCGCCGCGCCCGCGGGCGAGCACCCTCCCTACGCCCTCGACATGAGCACGACCGTGGTGCCCACCGGCAGGGTGCGCGCCGCCGCCCGTGCCGGAGAGCCGATACCGGAGGGCTGGCTGGAGGACGCCGAGGGGCGCCCCGTGACCGATCCGCAGGCCCTGGACCGCTCCGAAGGCTTCCTGCGCTGGCTCGGCGGCGACCCCGCCACCGGCGCCTTCAAGGGCTACGGGCTCGGCCTGATGGTCGAGGTGCTGGCCGCACTGGTGCCCGGCGCGGGACTCGGCCCCGCCCCGGAGGCCCTCGGCGGCGACGGCTCGCCCACCGGCCGGGACGACGACATCGGCATCACCGCGCTCGTCCTGGCCCCCGGCGCGCTCCGCCCGGAGGAGGACTTCCGGGCCGACTCCGGCGGGATGTTCCAGGCGCTGCTCGACTGCCCGCCCCGCGACCCCGCGTCCCCGGTGAGCTACCCCGGCCGGCCCGAAGCGCTGACCGCCGCGCGCCACCGGGAACACGGCGTGCCGCTCTCCGCCGAGGGCTACGGCGAACTGACCGCCCTGGCCGCCGAGCGGGGCCTGGCCTTTCCCGAGGTCCGGTATCCCGAGGTCCGGGACTCCGAGGTCCGCAATCCCGAGGCTCGCGAAGCGCGACCGACCGGGACCGCCGCCGCTGCCGCCGCCGCTGCCTCCGGGGGTGCCCGATGAGCAACCCCCCGCTGGACGGCCCCCGGGTGAACGAACGGACCCGCATCGGCATCATCGGCCTGGGCGTCATCTCGAAGTTCTACGTCGCCGCGTTCGACCGGCTGCCCGGGCTGGACCTCACCGCCGTGTGCGACCTGCGGCCCGACGCCATGGACCCGTTCCGCGCCACGGCCAAGTGCTACGACAACCACGCGGCCCTGCTGGCCGACGCCGGGGTGGACGCGGTCGTGGTCAACGTCCCCAACGACGCGCACGCCGCGGTGTGCGGCGACGCCCTCGCCGCGGGGGTGTCGGTCTGCGTGGAGAAGCCCCTCGCGACCCGGGGGACGGACGCCCTCGCGCTCACCGAGCTGGCCCGGGAACGCGGGGTCACCCTCTTCACCTCTTTCCACCGCCGCTACAACTCCGCGGTGCTGCGACTGCTGGAGGAGGTGGCCGCGGCCGACGCCCCCGTGCGCTCACTGACCGTCCGCTACCTGGAACGCATCGAGGACCACGCCGGATCCGACCGCTGGTACCTGGACGCCGACCGCTGCGGCGGCGGCTGTGTGGCCGACAACGGCCCCAACGCCTTCGACCTGGTGCGACTGTTCCTCGGCGACACCGAACTGACGGCCGCCGACGTCGTACGCGACGCCGCCGGTACGGACCGCCGGGCCGACATCACGCTGCGCTCGGCGGCCGGCGCGGGCGCCCGCGTCGAACTCGACTGGTCCTACGACGGCGAGGTCAAGGACGTCACCGTCGAACTGGCCGACGGGACCCGGCTCTTCGCCGACATGCTCGACGGCCATCCCGAGTTCAAGGGTTCGCTGTGGCACGAGTACGTCGGCGTGCTGGCCGACTTCGACGCCCGCCTGCGCGCCGGGCAGGACAGCGCGCGCGACGGGCTCGCCGCCCTCGAACTGGTCGAGGCCGTCTACCGGACGGAAGGGGCCACCGGATGAACCCCCGTGAGGACGGCGCCAAGCGGATCGTGCCCGCCACCCTCGTCAAGGTGCTCACCCATCGCCGCGACGACCGGGGCATGCGGCTGGAGGAGTTCACCAGCCGGTGTGTGCGCCGCGGCGAGGTGCACGAACTGGTCTCCACGGACCAGGCCGGGAGCCCGCCGGGGGCGCGTATCGACCGGGTGGGCTTTCTCGGCTTCGCCGAGATCGACGGGGCCGGGGTGATCGACCGGGGGGACGAGGTGTGGGCGGACGGCCGCCGGGTGGGGACCGTGCTCGGCTTCGACGCCTGCCACTTCCCCAACCACTACAACGTACTGATCGCTGTCGACAGCCTGGTGACGGGCCCGGAACTGGGCCTGCGCCCGGAGGTGTCCGTCGTCTTCCGGCAACGGCGGGCGGCCCCGCCCACGGATCCGGCCGGGAGACCACCGGCGTACGCGACCGGGGAACCACCGGCACACGCCTCCACGCAACCACCGGCACACGCCTCCACGCAACCACCGGCACACGCCTCCACGGAACCGTCCGTGGATCGGTCCACAGAACTGCCCGCGCGAACCGGGAGCTGAGCTGACCATGGATCTCCTCGAACGCGTCACCTGCCCGGCCGACCTGCGCGGACTGAGCCCGCGCGAACTCGACCAGCTCGCCGCCGAGACAAGGGCCCTGCTCATCGAGCGGGTGTCCCGCAACGGCGGCCACCTCGGCCCGAACCTCGGCGTGGTCGAACTCACCATCGCCCTGCACCGCGTCTTCGACTCCCCCCGCGACAGCGTCGTATGGGACACCGGCCACCAGGCGTACGTGCACAAGCTGCTCACCGGCCGGGTCGCGGACTTCGCGACGCTGCGCACCCGGGGCGGCATGTCCGGCTACCCCAGCCGTGCCGAGTCCGAGCACGACCTGGTGGAGAACTCGCACGCGTCCACCGCCCTGTCCTACGCCGACGGCCTCGCGCGGGCCCGGCGGGTGCGCCGCGAACCCGGCCATGTGGTCGCGGTCATCGGCGACGGCGCGCTCACCGGCGGCATGTCCTGGGAAGCGGTCAACAACATCGCGGCCGACCCGGACCGCCCGCTGGTCATCGTCATCAACGACAACGCCCGTTCCTACGCCCCCACCGTGGGCGGGCTCGCCAACCATCTCGCCGCGCTGCGCACGTCGCGCCGGTACGAGGAGTTCCTGCACCGCGCCAAGGACACCCTGCGGGGCCTGCCCGCCGTCGGCAACTTCGTGTACCGGGCCGTGCACGGGGCGAAGAAGGGCCTCAAGGACTTCCTCACCCCGCAGGCCCTCTACGAGGATCTCGGCCTCAAGTACCTCGGGCCGGTCGACGGGCACGACCGCGTGGCCGTCGAGGCGGCGCTGCGCCGGGCCCGTGCCTTCGGCGGCTCGGTGGTGGTGCACTGCATCACCGAGAAGGGCCGTGGCTACGCGCCCGCCGAGGAGGACACGAAGGACCGCTTCCACGCCGTACGGGCCGCTCCGGCACCCGGCGCGGCGAGCGCGGGCGCCAAGCAGAGCTGGACGGCGGCCTTCGGCGAGGAACTGCTCGCCCAGGCGCGGCGGCGGCCCGACGTGGTCGCGCTGACCGCCGCGATGCTGGAGCCCACGGGTCTGCGGCCCCTGCAACGGGCCAGGCCCGGACAGGTCGTGGACGTGGGCATCGCCGAGCAGCACGCGGTGACGTCCGCGGCGGGCATGGCCATGGGCGGTCTGCACCCGGTGGTGTGCGTCTACGCGACCTTCCTGAACCGGGCCTTCGACCAGGTCCTCATGGATGTGGCGCTGCACCGGCTGCCGGTGACGTTCGTGCTCGACCGGGCCGGGATCACCGGCGACGACGGGGCGTCCCACAACGGCATCTGGGACCTGGCCACGCTCCAGGCCGTACCGGGACTGCGGATCGCCGCGCCCCGTGACCGGGCGAGTCTGCGACTCCAGCTCGACCAGGCCCTGGCCGTCGAGGACGGGCCGACCCTGCTGCGCTTCCCCAAGGGAGCCCTGTCCGGCGAGCTGCCCGCGGTGGACCGGATCACGGGGCCGGACGGCACCGGATCGCTCGACGTGCTCGCCCGTACCGGCGAGGACGTCCTGCTGGTCGCGGTGGGCGCGATGGCGGGCCCCTGCGTGGCGGCGGCCCGCCGGCTGGCCGAACTGGGCATCGGCTGCACGGTGGTCGACCCGTGCTGGGTGAAGCCGACGTCCGAGGCGCTGGTGCGGCTGGCCGGCCGGTTCGATGTCGTGGTGAGCGCCGAGGACGGTCTGCGGACCGGCGGCGTCGGCCAGACCCTCGCGTCGGCGCTGCGGGACGCCCGGACGTCGCCGCGGGAGCTGCGGACCCTCGGGGTGCCCTCCGGGTTCCTGGAGCACGCCGGACGCGCCGATCTGCTGCGGGAGTGCGGTCTGACGGCGGACGGGATCGTGGAGCAGGTCCAGGAAGCACTGGCGGCGCTGGCGACGAGCGAAGCGCTGGAAACGATGGACGGGGCCGTCGGACGCCCCCCGCTGAAGGGAGTGGTGTGATGACCTCGTCCGTAGCTCTCGGAATACCGTCGGTTCCCGTCCGGCTGGCGGAACGCCGCAGGTCACGACAGATCCAGGTGGGTTCGGTCGCGGTGGGCGGGGACGCCCCGGTGTCGGTGCAGTCGATGACGACCACCCTCACCGCCGATGTGGACGCCACGTTGCAGCAGATCGCGGAACTGACGGCGGCGGGCTGCCAGATCGTACGGGTCGCCTGCCCCTCGCAGGACGACGCGGACGCGCTGCCGCAGATCGCCCGCAAGTCGAAGATCCCGGTGATCGCGGACATCCACTTCCAGCCGAAGTACGTCTTCGCGGCGATCGACGCGGGGTGCGCGGCGGTCCGGGTGAACCCGGGCAACATCCGCAGGTTCGACGACAAGGTGAAGGAGATCGCCAAGGCGGCCTCCAGCGCCGGGACCCCGATCCGCATCGGGGTGAACGCGGGCTCGCTGGACGCCCGGCTGCTCGCCAAGTACGGGAAGGCGACGCCGGAGGCGCTGGTGGAGTCGGCGCTGTGGGAGTGCTCGCTGTTCGAGGAGCACGGGTTCGGTGACATCAAGATCTCGGTGAAGCACAACGACCCGGTCGTCATGGTCAGCGCCTACCGGCTGCTGGCGGCGCAGTGCGACTACCCGCTGCATCTCGGCGTGACCGAGGCGGGCCCGGCCTTCCAGGGGACCGTCAAGTCGGCCGTCGCCTTCGGCGCGCTGCTGGCGGAGGGCATCGGGGACACCATCCGGGTGTCGCTGTCCGCCCCTCCGGTCGAGGAGGTCAAGGTCGGCACCCAGATCCTGGAGTCGCTGAATCTGCGCCAACGACGCCTGGAGATCGTCTCCTGCCCGTCCTGCGGACGCGCCCAGGTCGACGTCTACAAGCTGGCGGACCAGGTCATGGCCGGTCTGGAGGGCATGGAGGTGCCCCTCCGCGTCGCCGTCATGGGCTGCGTGGTCAACGGCCCCGGCGAGGCCCGCGAAGCCGACCTGGGTGTCGCCTCCGGCAACGGCAAGGGCCAGATCTTCGTCAAGGGCGAGGTCATCAAGACCGTCCCCGAATCGAAAATCGTGGAGACCCTCATCGAGGAAGCGCTGAAGATCGCCGAGCAGCTGGAAGCCGAGGGCACGGCACCCGGAGAACCACAGATCACCGTCACCTGACCACACGTCAGCAGCCAACTCGGTAGATCAGATCAGAAAGGCACAGCCACATGAGCCTGGTCAGCTTCGACGTGACCCCCGCGCAGTCCCCCGGCACGACCTGGCAACTGGCCGCGGAGCTGTTCCTCCCCGCGGGCGATCCGCCCGACACCGTCCAGCTCCTGCTGCCGGGGCTCACCTACGACCGCCGGTACTGGACCGCCCCGGGAGCCCATGACTACACCCGGCACGCCGTCGCCGAGGGCTACGCCGTACTCGCCCTCGACCGCCCCGGCACCGGCGGGAGCACGCACCCCCCGGCCGACCAGGTCACCGTCGACAGCAATGTCGACGCCGTGCACCAGGTGATCGGGGCCCTGCGCCGGGGCGCCCCCGGCGTCCCGTCCTTCCGGCGGGTGGTCGCCGTGGGACACTCGCTCGGCTCCGGCATAGCCGTCATCGAGGCGTCCCGCCACCACGATCTGGACGCCCTGGTCATCACCGGCCTGCTGCACGCGTTCGGCCCGCTCTACGCGGAGGCGGTACCGGCACTGCACCCGGCCGCGGAGGACGAGCTGCTCGCCGGGACGGACCTGCCGGAGAACTACCTCACCACCCGCCCCGGCCGCCGCGCGGCCCTCTACGAACACCCGGACGGCGTGGACCCGGAGCTTTCCGCCTACCACGAACGCACCAAGTCGACCGTGACCGCGGGCGAGGGCTTCACCCTGGACGCCATCTACCAGCCGGAACCGGCGGCCGGCGTGGACGTGCCCGTCCTGCTGGTGGTCGGCGCGCAGGACCGCCTCTTCGGGGGCGGCCAGTTGTCCACCGCGGACGCGGCGGCCGTCGTGGCGCACGAGCGGAAGTTCTACACCGGCGCGCCCGATCTGGAGGCGTTCACCGTGCCCGAGGCCGCGCACTCCCTCAATGTCCACCGCACCGCCCCGAGCTGGTACGCGGCAGCGCACCAGTGGCTCGGCCGCCGGGTGCCCGCCACGGCCTCCCGCGCATGAGGGCCGGGGCGGCGGGACAGGGGGCGAGGCCATGACCGGCCGGAGCGCGAGCGCCCGCCCCGGGGGCGGCCACGCGGTGGTGCTGGGCGGCAGCCTCGCGGGGCTCTGCGCGGCGGCGGCGCTGGCCCCGCACGTGGACCGGGTCACCCTGGTGGAGCGGGACCGGTACCCCGAGGAGCCGCGCTGGCGCCGCGGGGTGCCCCAGGCACGGCACACCCACAACCTCCTGGGCGCCGGACAGCGGTCCCTGGAGCAGCTCTTCCCCGGCCTGCTCGGCGAGCTGCGGGACCTGGGCATGGTCGAGGTCCGGATGCCCGAGGACATGCTCCTGCTGATGGCGGGCGGCTGGGTGGACCGCTTCCCGAGCCGCCATGTGGTGCTGTCCGGCTCACGCGATCTGCTCGACTGGGCCGTGCGCAGGCGGCTGCTGAAGCTGCCGGGGGTCGAGATCCGCGAGGAGACGGAGGCCGTGGGCCTCGTCGCGGGCCGGGGCGACGCGGTGCGCGGCGTACTCCTGCGCGACCGCGACGCCTCGGTCCGCACGGGATGGGGGCAACCGTACGCGTGGGAGGCGGACTTCGTCGTCGACGCCACCGGCCGCGGCTCCCGCACCCCGGCCTGGCTGGAGAGCCTCGGCTACGACCCACCCGCCGAAACGGTGGTGGACGCGGGCTGCGCCTACGCCACCTGCGTCTTCGCCCCTCCCCCGGGACACACCGCCGACTGGAAGTGCGTCCTGCTCCAGTCGACGCCCGAGGAGCCGCGTTCGGGCATCCTCAACCCGATCGAGGGCAACCGCTGGATGGTGTCGGTGGCGGGCCTGGGCGGCGAGCGCCCGCCCCTGGACCACCAGGGCTTCGTCGACTTCGCCAAGCGCCTGCGCAGCACCGCCCTGTACGACGCGATCCGCGACGCCGAACCACTGGGCGAGGTGTACGGATCGGGCCGTACGGAGAACCGCAGGCGCCACTACGAACGGCTGGCCCGCTGGCCCGACCGCTTCCTCGTCCTGGGCGACGCGGCCGGCGCCTTCAACCCGGCGTACGGCCAGGGAATCTCGGTGGCGGCACTGACCGCGCTGTCCCTCCAGAAGGCACTGACCCAGGCCAGGGCGCGTGGCACCGGCGCCCTCCCGGACGGCCTCGCGGTGACCATGCGCGCTCACGTCGCACGGCACGTGGACGCCGCGTGGATGCTGTCGGGCAACGCGGACCTGGCGTACCCGGGAGCCGCCGACGGCCCCCTGCCGCTGGCCGCGCGCCTGGGCAAGAAATACACCGACCGCCTGCTGAAGGTGGCGACGACCGACCGGACGGTGGCCACCGCCCTGCTGGACATGACCCACCTCCTGGCCCCGCCACACGTCATCCTCAAGCCGAGAGTCCTCGCCTCGGTACTGCGCGGCCCGAGAAACACCGGCCCGGCGGCCACTCTCCCCCGACCGGCAGACCCTTTGGAGGATCGCGCATGACGACGGTCGAGTCCCAGCGCATGGTGAACATCTACCGCAAACGCGCCAAGCGCTACGACATGACATCGAACCGCCTCTACCTCATAGGCCAACGCACGATGGCCTACAAACACCTGGCCCTGGAGCAGCTCGCCCTGCGCCCCGGCGACACGGTCGTGGACGCCGGCTGCGGCACCGGCCACAACCTCCCCCTGCTGGCCGAGGCGGTCGGCCCCACCGGCAAGGTGATCGGCGTGGACCTCACCGACGCCATGCTGGACCAGGCCCGGGACCGAATCGAGCAAACGGGCCTGACCAACGTCACCCTGGTCCAGGCCGACCTGACGACCTACGAATACCCGGAGAACGTCCGGGGCATCATCGCCTGCTTCTCCCTCACCCTGATCTCCGAGTACGCCAAGATCATCGAACGCGGCTACGAGGCGCTGGCCCCCGGCGGTCGCTGGGTGATCCTGGACTACCGCCTCCCCCACTGGTGGCCGAACCGCCTCATCCCCGCCCTGGGCCCGATGATCGCCCCGTTCGGCGGCGACACCAGCATGGTCGAACGCCACCCATGGGAACCCCTCCAAAAGGGAGCCGAACGCCACCGAACCCTGACGCGCTATGGCGGCTGGGTCTACGTGGCGGTGGGCGAGGCGCCGGGAGGCGGGAATCCAGGCCGGCGGGGGCCGGACCGGGACGATACGCGGCAACAGGGCGGCTGAAACCGGCCCGGGCCTGCATGGGTCGGCGTGCAGGCCTTGGCCGACACCCGAGGAAGCCGACCGCACTCGGCCGCCGGTGCCATACCGGCTGCCGCGGGGAACCCGCGCCCGCCGGGAATCCACCACCCTTCGAAACACAAAAGTCTTACCAAGACAGCCATGGTCACCACCCCCGACCCCACTCCCACTCCCGCTCCTACTCCCGCTCTCGGCGAAGGCCCGGTCCGCCCGGTCTCCGTCTCCCTCCACGAGGGCACCATCGCCGCCCTCAAAGCACGCACCGGCAAGCGCGGCATATCCGCCTACGCCGAAGCCGAGCACGGCCCGGTCGACCGGGCCGCGGTCGACGCCAAGCGAGCGCTCCTGCGCGGCGACACGGCCGGCTCGGCGGACACCGCGTGAGCGGCACCCTGGTCCTGGACCACGAGGTCCAGGGTCACCAACTGTCCGGGTCCTATAGCCGGTGTCCTGCCGCGATACGACGTGTGCGCGGGGGATGGCACGACACGGATACGGACGTCGGAGCCACCGGAGGCTCGACCGACGAATACGTCGAGCCTTTCCGAGCCTGCGAGCCCTCCGATCCCGCTCACCGAGCTGCACCGCGTCCGCTACCATCGGCCTCCCTGGGGGGTCAGGTTTCCGCGCGCGTTCCATGCCGTGACGCTCAGCCCCTGTCGTGCAGAGGAGCTGGTCGCCGAGATGCCGTACACCGCCGAGATCAGCCGGATCAACCCCGGTTGCTTCATCTTCCTCGTGGACCAGTCGGCCTCGATGAGCGATCCCATCGGCAGCGGTGAGGCGGTGCAGCGGCGCGCCCAGGTCGTTTCTGACGCCATCAACCGGTTGCTGACCGAGCTGTCGGTCAAGTGCGCAAAGGAAGAGGGCGTCCGCGACTACTTCCACGTCGCGGTGATCGGCTACGGCCACAACCAGGTGGGTTCTGCCTTCACCGGCGCGCTCGCCGGCCGGGACCTCGTACCGCTGAGCGAGATCGCGAACAACCCCGCCCGCCTGGAAAGCCGCACGAAGAAGGTTCCGGACGGCGCCGGCGGTCTCGTCGAGACAACCGTTCAGTTCCCTGTCTGGATGGACCCGGTCACCAACGGCGGCACCCCCATGACCCGCGCCCTTGGCTACGCCGACTCCCTGGTGGCCCGCTGGGTCGATGAGCAGCCGGGCGGTTTCCCGCCCATCGTTCTCAACCTGACCGACGGCGAGTCCACCGACGGTGATCCCACGAGCGCGGCCATCGGGCTCGCCTCGCACGCCACCGCCGACGGGTCGGTGCTCCTCTTCAACCTGCACGTGTCCGGGGCCGGCGGAACCCCCGTCACGTTCCCGGACAGCGAGGGCGAACTCCCGGACACCTACTCCCGGCTGCTCTTCCACATGTCGAGCGTGCTGCCCAGCCACATGCGCTCCTACGCCGCTTCGCAGGGGCACCGGGTCAGCGAAGCCACCCGCGGTTTCGTCTACAACGCCGACATCATCTCCATCGTCGAGTTCCTCGACATCGGTACGCGCGCCACGGAACTGCGCTGAGCGGCATGGGCGCACACCCGACGCCCATCGACTTCCAGTGCTTCCTGGTGCCCAAGGCAGGCAGCTCTCCGGAGGAATGTGAGGACGCCGCACACGTCGCGTCGTCACCCGAGAGGCATTCCGCCTTCGCCGCCGTGTCCGACGGGGCGTCCGAGAGTCTGCTCTCCGGGGCGTGGGCCAGGCAGCTCGTACGAGGCGCCGTCGCCTCGATGGCGGCTGCCGACGACCGTCGGCACGACAGGGAGGGCGGCCGGTACGAGTCCTTCGTCGAGGATCTCCTGGCCCGCACCGTCGGCCGGTGGGACGGCTACATCGCGGAGTATCAAGCGGAGCGGGCGGCCCGCGGCCGGCCCATCACCTGGTACGAGCAACCGGGGCTGGACAAAGGGGCGTTCGCCACGCTGGTGGCGGTCCGCATTCGGGCGGAATCAGCAGCTCCGGAAGACCCCGAGGGCCCATGGCGCTGGACCTGGAACGCCTTCGCCCTCGGCGACAGTTGCCTCTTCCACCTCCGCGAGGGCCGGCTGCTCACCTCGTTCCCCATCGCTGACGGCGACGGCTTCGGCATCACTCCACAGCTGCTCGGCAGCCGCAACCGCGATGCCGCGCTGATCACCGACCGCGCGTCGACCAGCGCCGGTGAACTGCGCGCGGACGACGAGCTGCTGCTGGCGACCGATGCGCTGGCCGCATGGCTGCTCTCACACCCTGAAATCGATTCGGGCGGATCCGGCAAGCAGCTCGGAAAGCTTGCCGATCTGGGCGAAGAGACCTTTGCCGAGTGGGTCCAGAGCGAGCGCGACAAGTCCCGGATGCGCAACGACGACGTAGCCCTCATTCGCATGCGGGTGAAGACGGAGGGATAATGGCGGTCTCCCGCACCGGCGGACCTGCTGCCGGCCGGAAGTTCCCGACCGGCGCGAACTACGTGGAAGCCCTCCAGAACCCCACACTGTGCTTCGAGGACCCGGACCTCAAGCACGGGACGGTCCAGCAGAGCCCCGTACTCGGCCCGAAGGCGATCTCGGGAAATTTCGCCAGCGTCTTCTCCATCACCGCCCCGGGGGGACAGCGGTACGCGCTGAAGTGCTTCACCCGCGACAGCAGCACGCTGGAGACCCGCTATCAGGCCATCAGCAGACAGCTCGCCGGCCTCGGGACCGCCACGCTGTCCCAGCCCTGGCCGGTCGGCATCGAGTACCTGCCGAGGGGCGTCCTCGTCGCCGGTGAGTGGTACCCGGCCCTGAAGATGGCCTGGGTGGAGGGCACCAGCCTGATCACGTGGATCGAGCGAAACACCCGGGACACGGCGGCCGTTCTCAAGACCGCTGAGCGGTTCGCCGCGCTGGTCGCCGACCTGGAGAGACTCGGCGTCGCCCACGGCGATCTCCAGCACGGCAATCTCCTGGTCGCCGCCGACAACACGCTCCGCCTCGTCGACTACGACGGGATGTACGTGCCCGCGCTGAAGGGGCAGGGCGCCACGGAGAACGGCCACCGCAACTACCAGTCCCCGACCCGTACGAGCGCGGACTTCGGCCCTGTCATGGACCGGTTCTCGGCCTGGGTCATCTACCTCAGCCTCGTCGCGACCGCCACCGATCCCACCCTCTGGGATCAACTGCACGAAGACCAGGGTGAGTTCCTGATCCTGAAAGAGGACGACTTCAAGGAACCGCGATCCTCACTTGCCTGGAGCTTGCTGCTGACCCATGCGGACCCGGACCTCCGGGCGCTGGCCGCGCAGACGCACGGGCACCTCACGGCGGCCGTCCAGGCGGTTCCCCCGCTGACCACGGCAGGGGTGACCCCGGCTCCGACCCCGCGTCCGGCCCCCGCGGCGACCCAGCAGGGCAAAGCCCCCTCCTGGCTGGCCGGGCACATTCCGCAGCCCCGGAACACGCCTGCGGCAGGGGGCGCGGGTACGGGCACGGCCGTCGGTACTGGCTTTGCGCGCCGGCGCCCCGCGGACATCCTCGCCGGTGTGTTCGCGCTGACCGGATCGGCCGCACCGGCCGCGCTCACGGCCGTCAGCATGCTGCCGACCGGCTACCTGGCCGCCGCCCAGCTGGGCGCTCTGCTCCTGTCCGGCGGCGCCCTCCACGCCACCCGGCGCTCCCGCCCCGAGGCCCGGGCTTCGAAGGCCCGGATACTGGTGCTCCAGCAGCAGGTGGACGCACTGGCGGACTCCGTGGCGGCGGCGCAGAAGATCCACCATGAGATCGAATCCCTGAACACGGCCGGCGCGAGCCGGGACACGCAGATCAGCCGGCAGATCAAGAGCCTCCAGACCGAGCTGCGCGACGAGCGGTCGCGGATCGACGTCACGCTCAACAAGGAAACCGGCAATCTCAGGACCAAGCTGAGCGGTCTGGCCACCAAGGAACAGCAGCAGCTGGATGCCGCGCTGGCGGCGGCGGTCAGGACGCACGTCCAGGACAGGCTCCGCCGGACGTCCATCCAGGACGTCAAGAAGCTCTCCAACATGGGCAGCGGGACGGTCACAAGCCTGATCGCCGCCGGTATCCGCACAGCCGCCGACTTCACCGGGGTCCGGTACGTACAGGGCAGCAGATACGGCAACCGTGACGCGTACCTCATCCGCTCCAACGGGCATCAGGTCAAGATCCCCGGCGTCGGCGAGGTCCGGGCGGCGACGCTCGAAAGCTGGCGAACCTCGCTGGAGCAGCGGGCCCGGAAGTCGGCTCCCACCGGCGTGGGCGCCCAGGAACGAGCCACGATCCGACGACAGTTCGCCGCGCAGAAGAAGAGATACGAAGCGGAGATCACACAGGCCGAGGACGCGGCCCGGCACAAGCGTGAGCAGCTCCAGCAGCGCATCACCACCCGTCTACAGCGGGCCAACACGGAGAAGCAGCAGCACCAGGCGGCCACCCAGCGCCAGTGCGCGGTGCTGCTTCAGCGCCAGGCCCAACTCGCCGACGTCACCACGACGCACGGCCTGCTGGTCACCCAGCTCACCACGACCGGCGTGGAGCACCGCCGCACTTTCGGCCTGCGCCGCTACCTCCGCTTCCTCACGACAGGCCGCTGACCCGCCGCCCGCCGCGGAGTCTGGGCCCCAGGCGACACACGCGTCGCCCGGCCCCGGAAATAGCAAAGCCCCAGGTCACGGTGAGTGAGTCCTGGGGCTTCCACGGAGCCGCCTCAGGAATTCGAACCCGAGACCTCCACACCACGAGCACGCGATAGATCGCGCCGGGCCTCGCTGCCGCATGCTTGCTGATCCCGTTCCCCCTGATCAGGAGCCTCTGGCCGTCCAGCACATGCCCGCCTGCGCTGCACCGTCCCGGGCAACCGCGAAGGCGGTACATACCCGGCGTCACATGCTCGGCGTCACCTACCCGGCGCCGAGGCGGCCGGGTTGGTAAGCAGATGGTGGCCGAATACTCCGCCTAGCGGATGCCGGCCCCTGTTTGCCAGGGTTTGAGGCGTCGGCCTGTCGTCCCCGGCGGACCTACCTACCTGCCTGGAGGAGCCCGATGCCCAGCCCATTCCGGGAGTCAGGGCCTGCCCCCGGACCGGATACCTGATCACCTGTTTCTCCACTCGAAGGGGCACAGCCATGGATTTCGACCCCAGCAAGGTGACCACGTTCGAACTCCGCAACGAGTACGCCCTGATGCGCGTACGGGTCCGCCTGGAGGACGCGGACGACTACGACGACGAGTTCCACACCGATGAGAGCCGCGTCTACGACGTCCGCTACGAGGACAAGGACAACACCCACATCCTCACCGGCGGCAAGGTCATCCAGCAGCTCGACCTCAACGACGGCTCCTCCGCCGACGACCTGAACATGCCCCGGACCGGGAGCAAGTTCAACGAGAACAACTCCATCCAGTACGTCGGCGCCAGCGGCGTCAAGGACGAGGTGTACCAGCTCGCCGACTTCACCTCCGGCGACCTCATCACCGGAGTCGACCACGACGGCATCAACGACGACCACACCAACGCCGTCTTCACCCCCACGGTCTCCGAGGACGCCACCCGTCTGATCATCACCATCAGCCGCGGGTAGCGCCCACCGCCCGTCCCATCCCGCTTCCACTTGGGTGCCGGCCCGGGTACCTCACTGCGTACGAGGCGGATCGCTCCCTGGAAGGGAGACGGCCGGCACCTGGCCCAACGCCTGCGGGCGGCAGCAGAAGAAAAAGAAGGACGACGATCGATCACGATCAGACCGATGCCCAGTACGGCCCAGCAGTGCGCTCACCATGAAACAAGAGCTGCTCACATCAGCTGGGTCGCGTGCCCCTGGTTGTCCCGGCAGCTCGCGTACCTGACGGGTCGCCGACCGTGAGCGCGTTCTCCCGTAGATCCGGCTCCGCGCGAAGCGCGCTCGCGAACCAGTCGCCGTAGCGGTCTCCCAGGAACGGGGCCGACGCGCCGTGCAGCAGGACGCTCAGGCCCACGGTCACGGCGACGACCTCGCTCAGCAGCGCCATCCCGGCCAGTTGTTCCTCGAAGGCGAGCAGGCCGAACACCAGGGAGGCGAGCCCGCGCGGGCCGAACCAGCCGAGATAGGCGACGGAGGCCGGACGCAAGCCGGTGCCGATCAGCGCGAGCGCGACCGGCAGCATCCGGATGACGGTCAGGCTGATCACCGCGTAGACCACCATCCGCCACGTCAGGTGCTGGAGAGCCGGTCCCAGGATGACCGCGCCGAACACGAGGAAGCTCAGCGAGGCCAGCAGCAGGCCCAGCCGCTCGGTGAACCTCGTACTCCGCCCCGGATCCGGGCTCTCCGCGCGAACGCCCCGGTCGGCGGACATCCGGCGCAGCCGGATGCCGAAGGCCAGGCCGGCGGCCCAGGCACCGATGAAGCCGCTGCCCTCCACCACGACGCACAGCGCATACGCGACGACCGGAACGGCGAGCGCCAGGAACTGCCACCAATCCGTGCCGCTCCAACCCCGGGCGGCCGACCAGCGCAGCACGCTCGCCCCCGCCCAGCCGGCCGCGAGTCCGATCGCACCACTGAGCAGCAGCGCACGCAGAAACGTATCGACGACGCCCGGATGACCGTGCCCCTCACCAGCCGCTGCCAGCGCCAGCACGAAGAACGGCAGCGCCAGGCCGTCGTTGAGACCGGATTCGACCGACAGGCCGCCGCGGATCAGTGCGGGGACCCGTTCGTTGGAGACGGCTTGCTGCCCGAGCGCGGCATCGGTCGGCGCCAGGATGATGCCGACCAGGGCCAGCTCCCAGACGCTCAGACCGGGCAACAGCAGCCAGGCCACCAGCCACCCCAGAGCCATCGTGGCAGGCAGGCCCACCACGAGCAGCCGCAGCGGCAGGAACTTTTCCCGGCGCAGGTCCCAGGCCCGAATCCCCGCCGCGTCCGTGAAGAGAAGAAGGACCAGCGCCCCCTCCAGCAGCGTTCGGGTGACCTCGGGGTCCTTGGCCCGGTCGATCAGGTCCAGGCCGAGAGGGCCGATCGCCAGACCGCACAGCATGAACACCAACGGCCCGGAGATCACAGTCGTCGACAGCCGCCGCGAGAACGCCCCATAGGCGACCACCACACCACCGGACACCACCACGGCCCACTGGCTGCTCATCCGCGCTCCTCACGACCGGCCCGGGTCATCGGCCCGGCAACCGCATACGGGTGACGCACCTACGCACCTACTGCCCCAACTGCACCACCACACCTCACACAGAGGCACGAACCATCACCCTATGTGCCCACGGGGTGAGTCCAAGGGACCTCGACGGCACATATCGGCGCGGCCATCGGCGCGCACGACTACCGGCTGCGACGGCAACCACGCGGTCCTGACCGAGCCGAAGACCCTCGGTCCGCCCCCAGCCGTCCCTGACTGCCCATCAGCGGAGAACGCCTGCCCGTCCGCCGAAGCCGTCCTCCCGCCACGGTCCCGGCCTACGAGGGGGTGTTGGAGTGGTTCCACAAAACGATCTGACCCTGCCAGAGCCCCGTCCGAGCTGCCCGGCCGCGACCCGGCGGACTTCCGCGCCTCCGCACGTCGGCTGCGCAAAGGCGCTCCCCTTGAACCGGGCGGCCCGGAACGGAAGGCTCCACTCACCGGGAAACCGCCCCGGAAATGCGAAAAACCCCAGGTCACGGCGAGTGAGTCCTGAGGTTCTTCAGAGCCGCCTTCGGGATTCGAACCCGAGACCTACGCATTACGAGTGCGTTGCTCTGGCCATCTGAGCTAAGGCGGCGCGCTGCCCGCACCATGGTGCGCTCGGCAGCGACGGTAAGTCTACACAGTTTCCGGGGGTGCTCCGGACCAGCCCCGGGAGCCAGAATCCCGGATCCCGGGAGCCGGGATACGGGGCTGAGGGAGCCGGGATACGGGGCCGGCAGGGCGTACCAGGGGCTGCTACGAGCAGCGCTTCCCGTCCCTCGGCGGCGCCCCGCGGAGCAGGTAGCTGTTGATCGCGCGGTCGATGCACGCGCTGCCGCGCCCGTACGCCGTGTGGCCGTCGCCGTCGTAGGTGAGGAGGCGGCCGGAGGAGAGCTGGCGGGAGAGGGACTGGGCCCAGCGGTACGGGGTGGCGGGGTCGCGGGTGGTGCCGACCACGACGATCGGGGCGGCGCCCTTCGCGGCGATGCGGTGCGGCTCGCCGGTCGCGGCCACCGGCCAGTACGCGCAGTTCAGCGCGGACCAGGCGAACCCCTCGCCGAAGACGGGGGACGCCTTCTCGAAGTCGGGGAGGGCCGCGCGGACCTGCTCGGGGGTGTCGAAGGCGGACGGCAGGTCCAGGCAGTTCACCGCCGAGTTGGCGAACATCAGGTTGGTGTACTGGCCGTCCGGCTCCCGCTCGTAATAGCTGTCCGAGAGCATCAGCAGACCGGTGCCGTCGTTGTGCCGCATCGCGGACGTCAGTGCCTCGCGCAGTTGTGGCCACGCGCCCTCGTCGTACATCGCGGCGATCACACCGGTCGTGGCCAGCGACTCGGTCAGGCGGCGGCCGTCCTCGTCGCCGGTCGGGATCGGGCGGGCGTCGACCTTGCCGAAGAACGACTTGAGGTTGCGGCCGACCTGGCCGGTGGCCGTGCCCTTCTTGCCGAGCGGGCAGCCCGACCGGCTCGCGCAGTCCTTCGCGAACGCCCGGAACGCCGTCTCGAAACCCGCCGTCTGGTCCAGGTTCAGCCGCCGCGCGGACAGCGACGGGTCCATCGCCCCGTCCAGCACCAGCCGCCCCGTCCGCCCCGGGAAGAGCCCGGCGTACGTCGCCCCGAGGAACGTCCCGTACGACGCCCCCACGTAGTTCAGCTTCTTGTCGCCCAGGATCGCCCGCAGCAGGTCCATGTCCCGCGCCGCCTCCACCGTGGAGACATGGCGCAGCAGTCGCGGCGACTGGGCACCGCAGCCCTCCGCGTACTTCTGGTACGACGCGACCAGCGCATCCGTCTCCTTCTCGTTGTCCGGCGTCACATCCGTCCGCGTGTAGCGGTCCATCCCCGGGCCGTCGAGGCATTTCACCGGCTCGCTGCGGGCGACCCCGCGCGGGTCGACGGCCACCATGTCGTAGCGGGCGCGGACCTCCGCCGGGTAGCCGATCCCGGCGTACGACTGCAAGAAGTCGACCGCCGAACCACCCGGCCCGCCCGGATTCACCAGCAGCGAACCCAGCCGCGTCCCCGGTCCCGTCGCCTTCTTGCGGGCGACGGCGAGGCGGACGTCACCCGCCCCCGGATGCGCGTAGTCCAGCGGCGCGCGCACCGTCGCGCACTGGAAACCGGGGACACCGCACGAGCGCCAGGCCGGCTTCTGCCCGTAGTACGACATCAGGGCCGTCGGCGTGGCCTGCGGCAACGCGGCCGGCTCCGCGTCCGCCGCCGCGCTCGCCGACCCCGTCGCGCTTCCCGACGAACACGCCGAGACGAGCAGCGCGGCGGAGGCGAGAAGGGTCGCGGCGACGCGGGACGTGCGGTGGGCGCGGTCGGTGCGGTGGGTGCGGTGAGTGTGCCTGGTGTGCATCCCGCGAGGGTAACTGTGCGCGACGAGCTGAGTGCCGTACGCACGCGATGCGCCACGGATGGGCTACGGCGTCAACCCCTGGCCGACGGAACAACCGTCCCGGGGGGAGGATCGGGGGCAGCGATCCCGGGCGCCGGATCCGGGGGAAGGACCCGAGAGTGCGGGAGGGCTGGGGTACCTCGTCCCTCCCGGCAAGGTGGCCGTCCGCCACCGCCCACCACCCCGCGACTCGGCCCGTCCAGGCTCCGCCCCAGCCCGCTCTCAGCCCGCTCTCAGTGCCAACGTCATCGCCTCCACCGCCAGCAGCGGCGCCACATTGCGGTCCAGCGCGTCCCGGCACGCGCCGATCGCCTCGATACGGCGCAGCGTCGCCTCGGGCGTACCGGCGCGGGACAGCCGGTCCAGGGCGTCCTCCACATCCACGTTGGCGATGGCGACGCGCGAGCCCAGCTGGAGGGCCAGCACATCGCGGTAGAAGCTGGTCAGGTCCGTCAGGGCCACATCCAGGCTGTCCCGCTGGGTCCGGGTTCTGCGGCGCTTCTGCTTGTCCTCCAGCTCCTTCACCACGCCCGCCGTACCGCGCGGCAGCCGTCCGCCCTGGGCCGCGCCCAGCGCCGTCTTCAGCTCCTCGGTCTCCTTGCCGTCCCTGTCCTCGGCGAGCTGCTTGGCGTCCTCGGCCGCCGCGTCGACCAGTTCCTGCGCGGCCTTGAGGCAGCCGCCGACATCGTCGATCCGGAGCGGGAGCTTGAGGACGGTGGCCCGGCGCTCGCGCGCGGCCGGGTCGGTGGCCAGCCGCCGGGCCCGGTCGACATGCCCCTGCGTGGCGCGGGCCGCCGCCGCTGCCACACCCGGTTCGACGCCCTCCCGGCGGACCAGCATGTCGGCCACGGCGTCCACCGACGGCGTACTGAGATTCAGGTGGCGGCAGCGGGAGCGGATCGTCGGCAGCACGTCCTCCAGCGACGGCGCGCACAGCAGCCAGACCGTACGCGGCGCCGGCTCCTCCACCGCCTTGAGGACCGCGTTCGCCGACTTCTCGTTCAGCCGCTCGGCGTCCTCCACGAGGATGATCTGCCAGCGCCCCGTCGCCGGCGACGTGAACGACTTGCGGACCGTGTCGCGCATGTCGTCGGCCAGGATCTGCGCGCCTACGGCCGCGACCGTGGAGACATCCGCGTGCGTGCCGACCAGGGCCGTGTGGCAGCCGTCACAGAACCCACAGCCCGGCGCCCCCCCGAGCGCCCGGTCCGGGCTCACGCACTGCAACGCCGCCGCGAAAGCCCGCGCCATCTGCGTACGCCCCGCCCCCGGCGGGCCCGTGAACAGCCAGGCGTGGGTCATCTTCGACCCCTCCGGCAGGGGCGTGGCCGCGGCCACCGCGGTGACCTGCGCGTCGGCGTCCCGGGCGGCGGCGGCGAGCTGCGCGCTCACCCGCTCCTGGCCCACCAGGTCGTCCCACACGGTCATGGCTCACCCCGTCTTTCCGTCCCACCGGCCGCGCCGCCACACGCTGCGCCGGTCCTGCCTCTCATGCCTCACCGCACGGATCCATTGTGCGGCCCGGCACTGACAACGGGCCCCGACGGACAACGGACCTCGACGCCGACCTCGGCCCCCGACGCCACAACGACCCCCGACGGACAACGAGCCCTGGCAGACAGCGGCCCCCACGGACACCGAGCGTCACGGACAACCCGTCCCGCCCCGGGAGCCCGGCACCTCAGCCCCGGCGCCCCCGCCCACCGGCCCCGCCACCACGCCCCGACTCCTCGTCGTCATCGTCGTCACGCGGCCCGAGCAATTCGTCCGCGAGCGTCGGCAGATCGTCCAGCGGAGTCTCCTCCGCCCAGTCCGACCGCGGCCGGCGCCGAGGCGCCTCCTCGGCCCCGATCTGCGGCATCTCCCGCGTACGTTCCCGGGCATCCTCCGGCCGCCCGTCCCGCCGACGCGCCTCGTCCCCTCGCGCCTCGTCCCGGAAGTATCCCGGCGGCACCCGGTCCGCGAGCTCGTCCCCTCGCACGGGCGGCAGCACAGCCGTCTCGTCGGCGGCACCAGGAACGACCGGCGGCAGCACAGCCGTCTCGTCCGCCGCGCCCGACGGAACCGGCGGCAGCACGGCCGTCTCATCCGCGGCTCCGGTCGGCACGGGCGGCAGCGGCAGCTCGGCGGTCACCTCACTCTCAGAAACCCCATCGGACCCACTGGACCGGCTGGACCCACTGGACCCGCTGGGCCCACTAGAAGCACCCTCCCCACCAGACCACCCAGCCCCACCGACACCCTTCCCGGCACCCGCGGAACCGCCCCCTGAACCAGCCCAGGCAGGACCAGCCCAGGCAGCACCGGTCCCGGCAGATCCACCCCCTGAACCATCCCCGGAGCCACCCCTGAACGAGGCACCCCCGGTCTCCTCCCCCCGCACGGAAACCACCGGCGTAGGCACAGTCGCCGCCTCCGGCCCCCGCGTTTCCGGTCCCCGCGCGGAGGCGCTCGGTCCCCGCGTCTCAGGCCCCCGCGCGGGCGGCGCGCTCGGCCGACGCGGGCCCGCCGCTGCCGCCGCCGCGGCCTCCTCCGCCGCCCGGCGAGCCTGCTCGGCCCGCAGCAGCGCCGCCTCGGCCTTCTGCTGCTTCTCCAGGCGCAGGGCCTCGGCCTCCGCGCGCAGGCGGGCCTCTTCCTCGGCCTGCTTGCGGCGGCGGTCCTCCTCGGCCTTGCGGCGGGCCTCCTCCTCGGCGCGGGCCTTCTCCTCGGCGAGCAGCCGGACCCGCTCCTCCTCAGCACGGCGGCGGGCCTCCTCGGCACGCTGCCGGGCCTCCTCCGCCTGCCGTTCGGCCTCGCGCCGCTGCGCCTCCTCCAGCTCGCGCTGCTTGCGCTCGGCCTCCTCGGCGCGCAGCCGCTCCAGCAGCTCCTGGCGCTCGCGCTCCAGCCGCTCCTCCTCGGCCTTGCGGGCGGCCTCTTCCTCCGCCTTGCGACGGGCCTCTTCCTCGGCCTTGCGACGCGCCTCCTCCTGGGCCCGCACCTCGGCCTCGGACAGCGGCAGCATCTGGTCGAGCCGGGCCCGGATCACCGTGGTGACCCCCTCCGGCTCCTGCCCGGCGTCCACCACCAGGTACCTGCCCGCATCGGCGGCGGCCAGCGTCAGGAAACCGGACCGCACGCGCGCGTGGAACTCCGCCGGCTCCGACTCCAGCCGGTCCGGCGCCTCCGTGAACCGCTCCCGCGCGGTCTCCGGCGAGACATCCAGCAGCACGGTCAGATGCGGTACGAGCCCGTCGGTCGCCCAGCGTGAGATCCGCGCGATCTCGGTCGGGGACAGGTCGCGCCCGGCGCCCTGATAGGCCACCGACGAGTCGATGTAGCGGTCCGTGATCACCACCGCGCCACGCTCCAGCGCGGGCCGGACGACCGTGTCGACATGCTCCGCGCGGTCGGCGGCGTACAGCAGGGCCTCCGCGCGGTGGGACAGCCCGGCGCTCGACACGTCCAGCAGGATCGACCGCAACCGCTTGCCGACCGGCGTCGCCCCGGGCTCGCGGGTGAGCACGACCTCGTGTCCCTTGGCCCGGATCCACTCCGCGAGGGCCTCCGCCTGGGTCGACTTCCCGGCCCCGTCGCCGCCCTCCAGCGCGATGAAGAAACCGGACGCCGCGGGCGCCTGCGCGGGGTCGTCGCCCCGCAGCACCGCGTCCCGCAGATCGTGCCGCAGCGGCACGCCCGCGCGGTCGTCCAGCTTGGCCAGCACCAGCGCCGCCACCGGCAGCAGCAGCGCGCCGACCAGGATCAGCGTGAAGGCCGCGCCCCCGTGCGCGAAGACGAACTTGCCGCTCTCCAGCCGGTGCGGCCCGATCAGCGCGGCCACCACGGGCGCGAGCACCGCGCCGAGCGCCACGGACACACGTACGACCGCATGCAGATGCTCGGTCGTGCGCGCGCGGCGGAATTCCTCGGTCTCCTGGTCCAGCAGCGCGTGTCCGGTGTTGGCCGCCACGCCCGCGCCCACGCCCGCGAGGGCGACGATCAGCACCACGGTGGCGACGTCCGGGACCAGCCCGGCGGCCAGCAGCGCGATGCCGGTGAAGGCGATCGCCAGCGCCAGCAGGCGCCGCCGCGACAGGGCAGGCAGCAGTTTCGGCGCCGTACGGACACCGATCACGACGCCGCCGGTCAGCGCCAGCACCAGCAGGCCGTACGTCACCGGCCCGCCGCCCAGGTCCTTGGCGTGCAGCACGGACACGGCGACCGCGGCGGCGACCGCGCCCGCGACCGACGCGCAGGCGGCCACCAGCAGCGAGATCGCGCCCGTACGGCCCTTGTCGGCGCTCGTGCCGGTCTTCGGGCGGCGCAGTCCCTCCAGCGGTGACCGCGCGCGCGGCGTGCGCGTGCCGGGCACCTCAAGGAAGGTCAGCACCGACAGTGACGCGGCGAACAGTCCGGCGGCCACATAGGAGGCCAGCGCCGCCTGGTGCTGGGCGAACCAGTCGATGCCGGCACCCAGCAGGTTGTTCAGCAGCGAGGCGGCGACCAGTGCGGCACCGGCCAGCGGGACCGCCACGAAGCTCGTCCGCAGCGACAGGCGGCGCAGCGCGTCCATGTGGTCCGGCAGCGGCCGTACCGTCGCGCCCTCCGGCGGTGGCGCGGGCAGCAGCGCGGGCGCGGCGCTCTCCCTGCTCACCGTCCAGAAGCGCTCGGCGACGCCGGTGACGAAGGCCGTGACCAGCAGGACGGCCAGCGCGTTGTCCGGCGTCCAGTCGATCCACAGCGGTGCCACGATCAGCAGCGCCGCGCGCAGGCCGTCCGCGCCGACCATGGTCCAGCGGCGGTCCAGCGGACCGTCCTGGGAGGTGAGCGAGGACAGCGGCCCGAGCAGCACCGCCCCGAAGAGCAGTATCGCGAGGATCCGCGCGGCGAAGACGGTCGCCACCGCGAGAGCCACGCCCCGGTATCCGCCGCCGAACGAACCCTCGGTGATCGCCGCCTGGAGCGCCAGTACGACCAGCACCAGCAGCGCCAGCGTGTCACCGATCCCGCCGACCAGCTGCGCGCTCCACAGCCGCTTCAGCTGGGGTCGGCGCAGCAGCGCGCGCACCGCGCGCTCGCGGGAGTCCGCCACAAGGGCGTCGTCGGAGGCTGGTTGGTGGGCCGTCGGCTGCTCGGCTCGCGTCATGCGTTCAGCCTATCGGCACCCACCGACACTCCACGGCGCTCACCCGAACACCCGCACGCCCTCCGCCGGCGATCTTCAACCGGCAAAGCCCCTCCGGAAACCCCCGAGACTCCTCACGGCAACCCCGCCGACTCCGCCAATCCCAGGCACCACGGCACTCCCGACGCCTCCCGGCATCGGCACGGCCCCGGTCAGCCCCGGAACGCTCCGCCCCGCCGCATCCCCCGACGACGCGACGACGAAGGCCCTCGTCCGGCCCCCGGCCCCCGGCCCCCGGCCCCCGGCAAGGAACGGACCACGACCAGCAGCCCCCACGCGACCACGTACTCGACCTGCAGCCCGGGCCTGGGCGAGACCTGCGCCTTCCGGTCGTCATGTGCGTGCCAATATGCGAGCCGACCTTGTGCTGCGGGTCCAGCCCCAGCCTCGCCAGCCCACGCTCCAGCAGCCCGCGCCGCTGCGATGCCATGGTGTCCGCGGTCGCCTTGGTCTCGACCGTGTACATCACGCGAGACGACACCCTGCCCGCCCCGCTACGACAGACCGTCCCCGCCCCCGGTACGACACGCCGCCCCGCCCACCGAGCCGACCCGGTACACCCGCGGGGCTCACCGACGCCGACGCCGCCCCAGGCACCTTCCAGAACCGACAGCCCGGCCGGGCTCCCCTGCCCGGACTGTCAGCCTCCGGGACCCGGCCCGTCAGTCCACTGCCAGGCTGCCAGGCTCCAAGCCCCAGGTCCGCCGCCCGGCCTGCTCAGTCCGCCTTCTCGGCAGCCGTCGCCCGCTTCGCGGCCGTGGTCTTCGCCGTGGTCGCCTTCTTGGCGGGGGTCTTCTTCGCCGTGGTCTTCTTGGCGGCCGTCGTCTTGGCGGCGGCCGTCTTCTTGGCCGTCGTCGCCTTCTTCGCCGGGGCCTTCTTCGCGACGGCCTTCTTCGCCGTCTTCTTGGCGGGCGCCTTCGCCCGCTTCTCGGCGAGCAGCTCGAAGCCGCGCTCGGGCGTGATCGTCTCGACGCTGTCGCCGGAGCGGAGCGTCGCATTGGTCTCGCCGTCGGTGACGTACGGCCCGAAGCGGCCGTCCTTGACCACCACCGGCGCTCCGCTGACCGGGTCCGCGCCCAGCTCCTTGAGCGGCGGCTTGGCCGCCGCGCGGCCCCGCTGCTTGGGCTGGGCGTAGATCGCCAGCGCCTCTTCGAGGGTGATCGTGAAGAGCTGGTCCTCGCTGGTCAGCGACCGCGAGTCCGTGCCCTTCTTCAGATACGGCCCGTAGCGCCCGTTCTGCGCGGTGATCTCCTGGCCCTCGGCGTCCGCGCCGACGACGCGCGGCAGCGACATCAGCTTGAGGGCGTCCTCCAGCGTCACCGTGTCCAGCGCCATCGACTTGAACAGCGACGCCGTGCGCGGCTTGACCGCGTTCTTGCCGGTCTTCGGCGTGCCCTCGGGCAGCACCTCGGTGACGTACGGCCCGTAGCGCCCGTCCTTGGCGACGATCTCGTGGCCCGTCGCCGGGTCCGTGCCCAGCTCGAAGTCGCCGCTCGGCTTGGCCAGCAGTTCCTCGGCCAGCTCCACGGTCAGCTCGTCCGGCGCCAGATCCTCCGGGATGTCGGCGCGCTGGTGCTGCTCGGTGTCCTTCTCGCCCCGCTCGATGTACGGGCCGTAGCGCCCGACGCGCAGCACGATGCCGTCGCCCACCGGGAACGACGACACCTCGCGCGCGTCGATCGCGCCCAGGTCGGTCACCAGCTCCTTGAGGCCGCCCAGGTGGTCGCCGTCGCCGTTGCCGGCCTCGGCGGCGCCGCCGTTGCCCGTGCCCTCGCCGAAGTAGAACCGCTTCAGCCACGGCACCGACTGCGCCTCACCGCGCGCGATGCGGTCGAGATCGTCCTCCATCTTGGCGGTGAAGTCGTAGTCCACGAGCCGCCCGAAGTGCTTCTCCAGGAGGTTGACCACCGCGAACGACAGGAAGGACGGGACGAGTGCCGTGCCCTTCTTGAAGACATAGCCGCGGTCCAGGATCGTGCCGATGATCGACGCGTACGTCGACGGGCGGCCGATCTCGCGCTCCTCCAGCTCCTTGACCAGGCTGGCCTCGGTGTACCGCGCGGGCGGCTTGGTGGCGTGGCCGTCGACCGTGATCTCCTCGGCGGCCAGCGGGTCACCCTCGGTGACCTGCGGCAGCCGACGCTCGCGGTCGTCCAGCTCGGCGTTGGGGTCGTCGGCACCCTCGACGTACGCCTTCAGGAAGCCGTGGAAGGTGATCGTCTTGCCCGACGCGCTGAACTCGGCGTCCCGTCCGTCGGCCGCCGTACCGGCGATCTTCACGGTGACGCTGTTGCCGATCGCGTCCTTCATCTGGGAGGCGACGGTCCGCTTCCAGATCAGCTCGTAGAGCCTGAACTGGTCACCGGTCAGCCCGGTCTCGGCAGGCGTGCGGAAACGATCACCCGAGGGGCGGATCGCCTCGTGCGCCTCCTGCGCGTTCTTGACCTTTCCGGCGTACGTCCGGGGCCGGTCCGGCAGATAGTCGGCGCCGTACAGCTGGGTGACCTGCGCGCGGGCGGCGGCCACGGCGGTGTCGCTCAGCGTCGTGGAGTCCGTACGCATGTACGTGATGTAGCCGTTCTCGTACAGCTTCTGGGCGACCTGCATGGTCGCCTTCGCGCCGAAGCCGAGCTTGCGGCTGGCCTCCTGCTGGAGCGTCGTCGTACGGAACGGGGCGTACGGCGAGCGGCGGTACGGCTTGGACTCGACGGACCGGACCGAGAACCGGGTGTTCTCCAGGGCGGCGGCGAGCGCGCGGGCGTTCGCCTCGTCCAGGTGGAGGATGTTCGCGCTCTTGAGTTGTCCCAGGGAGTCGAAGTCACGGCCCTGCGCGACTCGCCTGCCGTCGACGGCCTGGAGGCGGGCGACCAGCGACGACGGGTCCGACGAATCCCCCGCGCGGCCGGTCGCGAAGGTCCCCGTCAGGTCCCAGTACTCAGCAGAACGGAAGGCGATCCGCTCGCGTTCCCGCTCCACCACGAGTCGGGTGGCCACCGACTGGACCCGGCCCGCCGACAGCCGCGGCATGACCTTCTTCCACAGCACCGGGGAGACCTCGTAGCCATAGAGGCGGTCGAGGATGCGGCGGGTCTCCTGGGCGTCGACCAGCTTCTGGTTGAGCTGGCGGGGGTTGGCCACGGCGGCCTGGATCGCGGCCTTGGTGATCTCGTGGAAGACCATCCGCTTGACCGGGACCTTGGGCTTGAGGACCTCCTGGAGGTGCCATGCGATGGCCTCGCCCTCGCGGTCCTCATCGGTGGCGAGATACAGCTCGTCGGAGTCCTTCAGCAGGTCCTTGAGCTTCTTGACCTGGGCTCGTTTGTCGGCGTTCACGACATAGATCGGCTCGAAGTCGTGTTCGACGTCGACGCCGAGGCGGCGGACCTCACCGGTGTACTTCTCGGGCACCTCCGCGGCGCCGTTGGGGAGGTCGCGGATGTGCCCGACGCTCGCCTCGACGACGTATCCGGGGCCGAGATAGCCCTTGATCGTCTTCGCCTTGGCGGGCGACTCGACGATGACGAGTCGGCGACCGCCCTGCGCGGTCTCGCTGGTCGGGGACAACTTCGCTCTTCTCTCCGGTCGACGCTGAGGCCTCCCCAGGGGCTTCTTCCCGGGTCGGGTGGTGGTGACGCTGCGGAGTGTGACGGTACATCCCGCCCCCGTGTCAAACGGGAAAAGCCCGCAACGGCCACTCGAACGGTAACCCGACTACCGCCTTTCCTGCCGCCCGGAGTGCCCACCAGGCCGGACGGGCCGATCCGGAGCGGGACCTGTCAATTACCGACGATCATGAAAAGCCGAGCACCTCGGCGTGGCGCGCCGCGCCGGGTCACGCGCCGGAGCGGCGCCCGGCGGACACCTGAGCGAATCCCGGCGGAGGTCCGGGCGCAGTCCCCGCCGGGACCTGCGGCGAAGCCACCGGCAACGCGGTCGGCGCCAGGCGCGTGGCGGGTCCGGCGAGGCGGTGACGCGCGCCCCGGCCGGGCGGGACGCTCCCACCGCGCGGGAGCACGTTCCCGGCGCGCTCCACCGCGCGGGAGCACGTTTCCACGGGCGACTTTCAGCCGCGCACTAAGGCCGAGATTCCGCGCGGCCTCGACCGGGACGGGGCGCGGATCGCACATGCACCGGGCCGGGACTCCGCCCCGTACGTCTTTTCGACACAAGGCGGTACGAGTTTTCGATTCAAGGCGGTACGAGCTGTACGTCACACCGCCGCCGCGCCCCGCACCTCAAAGGCGGCTGAAGCACCACACGGCGATCACCAGCGCGGCGACGGAGGCGAGCGTGGTGAGGACGGCGGAGGCACCCGGGCTCACTCCCAGGGCGACGGGTTCCCGGCGTCGTACCCGCACCGTGGTCCACAGCAGCAGACCACCCCCGAACAGTGCGAAGACCACTCCCGCGAAGACCGCCGGCCCGCTCTCCATCTTCCGCCGCGCCCCTCTGTCGTCCCGTCCGCGCGTACTCAGCCCCGGAAGACTGGCACGCGCGCACGGCACCCAGGCGAACCCGAGGTGAACGCAGGGGCGACACGGGCGGGGCGGGTGGGACCAGTGGGACGGAAGGGGCGTACGCGTGGCGCGTGCCGGGCGCTCGGGCGGCACGGGAGAGACGGGCGGCAAGGGAGAGACAGGCAGCGCGGGCGGGCACGGGCGGCACGGGGCAGGATTTCGGGCATCCGGGGCGCCACGGGTCGAGGCTCCGGCGCATCCACCGACAGGGAGTCAGATCAGATTAAGGAGTCAGATTTCTGAGCACCCTGGCGGCACGGGGCAGCGATGGCGACAGCCGTACGGCCCCGACCCGCGCCCCTCGCACCAGCCGGCACCTCCCCCGCGCCTCTCCGCGCCTCCCCCCCTCACTTCCCTCTACCACTTCCCCCTACCGGCTCGGCCCCTTACCCGGCCGGCTCCAGGAACCCCTGCTCCACCAGCAGCCGGATCTGCGTGGGCGTGCGGTCCCGCAGCAACACCGGGTCCTCGCCGACCAGTTGCGCGATGGCGTCGAGGATCCGTCCGGCGGTCAGGGAGCCGTCGCACACGCCCGCGAAGCCCGCGCCGACGGTGTCCACGCGGGTGGCCCGGCGCATGCCCCGGTTCTGCCGCAGCACGACATGTTCCGGGTCCTCGGCGCCGGGCAGTCCGACCTGCTCCTGGACCACCTCGACGCCCAGCCGGAACCGCTCCTCCAGCAGCGCGGCATCGTCGCGCGAGCGGAGGTAGTCGAGCCGGTCGAAGTGCGCGACGACGGTGTCGCCGAGCGGCTGCTCCACCGGGTGCGGCCACTCCTCGACGGTCACCGACGGCACGGCCGCGTCCGTCCGGCGCAGGGTGATCCAGCCGAAGCCGATCGACTTCACCTTGCGCGCCTCGAACTCGTCCAGCCAGGCGTCGTACCGCGCCTCGTACTCGGCCACGTCACCCCGGTGGTCCCCGGCGTCGCGCAGCCACAGTTCGGCGTACTGCGTGATGTCCTGTGCGTCGCGCTGCACGATCCAGGCGTCGCACCCGCGCGGCACCCACGAGCGCAGCCGCTCCTGCCAGTCCTCCCCTTCCACGTGCTGCCAGTTGGCGAGGAACTGCGCGAACCCGCCCATGTTCAGCCGTTCCCCCGCTCCCTGAACGAGCGAGCGGCACAGATCGTCCCCGCCCATCCCGCCGTCCCGGTACGTCAGCCGCGCGCCGGGCGAGATCACGAACGGCGGGTTGGACACGATGAGGTCGTACGTCTCCCCGTTCCTGAGCGGCTCGAACAGCGAGCCCTCGCGCAGTTCCGCGGCGGGCGCGCCGGACAGGGCGAGGGTGAGGGCGGCGATGTGCAGCGCGCGCGGGTTCACATCGGTCGCCGTCACGCGCGTGGCGTGCTGCGCGGCGTGCAGTGCCTGGATGCCGGAGCCGGTGCCGAGGTCGAGCGCCGCCGCGACGGGCGTACGGACGGTGATCCCGGCCAGCGTCGTCGACGCGCCGCCGACGCCCAGCACGACGCCCTGCGCGCGGCGCCCGATCCCACCCGCGCCGCCGACCGCGCAGCCCAGGTCGGACACGATGAACCAGTCCTCACCGTCCGGCCCGCCATAGGGCCGTACGTCGACGGTCGCGGCGACCTCGTCCGCCCCGACGGCCGTCAGCCAGCCGCTCTCCAGACAGTCGGCCACCGGCAGAACGTCCCGCACGCGCGCGTGCGGCACCGGTTGCTGCAACAGGAGCAGCCGTACGAGGGTTTCCAGCGGCGTGTCGCCGCGTGTCGCCCGGAGCGCGGGCACGGTCTCGCTGCGCGCCAGCGCCGCGTACGCGGGGGCGCCGAGCAGTTCGAGCAGCCCGTCGGCGGTGAAGGCGGCCCCTAGGAGGGCCTCCCGCAGCCGGGCGGCGACATCGGGACGATCGGCGGAAGGCAGGGGCGGCAGGCTCGCGTCAATCACGCTTCCATTGTGTCCGCAACGCCCGCCGCAGCCCCACCGCGGCGCTCACACGGCCCCGCGCGGCGCCGCGCAGCCCCGCGCGGACGGCCGTACCCCGCCCGAGAGCACCAGCCTCAACGCCCGCCAGGCGTACGCCCCCACTCACGCCGCGCCGGAAGCCACTCCGCTCGCCACACCCGCCCGTACCAGCCCTCAATCCCCTGAGCCCACCGGCCCACGCCCCAAAAGCCCACGCCTCACAGGCCCACCGCCCCGCAGGCCCATACGTCCACAGGCCCGCCCCAGCCCACCGCGGCCTTCAAACCCTCACTCAGCCGCAGCCGTGGACTCCGCAGACGCACTCTTGCAGCTCTGCTGCCTCGCCATGGCCTGCCCGACCTCGCCCTCCTCCAGCGTCTTGAGGGCGTCGTTGCCGCTCTGGCCGAGCTTGTCCAGCTCGGTGGCGATGTCCTTGAGGCCGTCGGCGAACTTGGCCTGGTCCTTGGTGTCGAGTTCGTCGACCTGCGTCTTGAGGGACGCATAGGACGTGGCGATGCCGTTCAGCTCCTCGACGGCGTCCTGCTGCTTCTTCTCGCCGTTCTCGATGTCCGGGGCCCCGGCCTTGCTGACGGCGGTGCCGATCGCCTTATAGGCGTCGGACATGTCCTTGAACGCCTGCGCGTCGGTCTTCTGGACCTCGTCCGGCGTGCTGTTGTCGGAGGTCTCCTCCTGGATCGCGGCATTGGCGGCCTCGATCTTCTTCGCCTGCGGCTGCACCGCGTCGCACACCTGCTTGGCCCAGGCGTCCAGCTTCTCGTTGCTGTCGTCGTCACCGCTGCACCCGGTCAGCGCCAGTACCAGTACCGCACCGCCGGACAGCGCGGCCCCGAGCTTCTTGTTCACCGGTTTGGTCCCTTCCATGGCTCTCGGCCCCGGAACATACACGGGACACGCGCGACACCACCGTGGCGTACGTCGGATAAGCACACTTTTGCCACTGTTCGCACGGGCGAGAGAAGGCTCACGAGAGGGGCGTGAACGGCATGAGGCGGGCGCAGGACGCGACAACGCACGCCCTCCGCCCGCCCCAAGGGCACCGCTAAGGCACCACCGCCGGATTCGCCGGTTCCGAGGTCCCCGCGCTGTCCGGGTCCCCGTCGTCGTCCCCCATGGCGATCCCGCGCCGCTTGGAGACGTACACCGCCACCGCGATCACCAGGAACGCGAGCACGGCGATCAGGATCCGGACCGTGAGGTTCTCGTCGGGCCCGTACGAGAAGTTGATCACCGCCGGAGCGATCAGCAGCGCCACCAGGTTCATCACCTTGAGCAGCGGGTTGATCGCGGGGCCCGCGGTGTCCTTGAAGGGGTCGCCGACCGTGTCGCCGATCACGGTCGCGGCATGGGCCTCGCTGCCCTTGCCGCCGTAGTGGCCGTCCTCGACCAGCTTCTTGGCGTTGTCCCAGGCTCCGCCGGAGTTGGCGAGGAACACCGCCATGAGCGTGCCCGCCCCGATCGCGCCCGCCAGAAACGCGCCGAGCGGACCCACGCCGAGCGTGAACCCGATGAAGATCGGCGCCATGACCGCGAGCAGACCCGGCGTGGCCAGCTCCCGCAGCGCGTCCCTCGTACAGATGTCCACGACTTTTCCGTACTCGGGCTGCTCGGTGTAGTTCATGATCCCGGGATGCTCGCGGAACTGCCGCCGGACCTCGTAAACCACCGCGCCCGCGGACCGCGACACCGCGTTGATCGCCAGCCCCGAGAAGAGGAAGACGACCGCGGCGCCGGCGATCAGCCCGACGAGGTTGTTGGGCTGCGAGATGTCCATCATCAAGGTCATCGGGGCGCCGTCGCCGGTGAGTTTCTCCCCGACGTCCCGCGCCCCTGTCGTGATCGCGTCCCGGTACGACCCGAAGAGCGCCGCCGCCGCCAGGACGGCGGTGGCGATGGCGATGCCCTTGGTGATCGCTTTGGTGGTGTTGCCGACGGCGTCGAGGTTGGTGAGCACCTGCGCGCCCGCGCCCTCGACGTCGCCGGACATCTCGGCGATGCCCTGGGCGTTGTCGGAGACCGGCCCGAAGGTGTCCATGGCGACGATCACACCGACCGTGGTGAGCAGCCCGGTGCCCGCCAGGGCGACGGCGAACAGCGCCAGCATGATCGACGTACCGCCGAGCAGGAAGGCCCCGTACACGCCGAGCCCGATCAGCAACGCGGTGTAGACGGCCGATTCCAGGCCCACCGAGATACCGGCCAGGACGACGGTCGCCGGGCCGGTCAGCGAGCTCTTGCCGATGTCCTTGACCGGGCGCCGGTTGGTCTCGGTGAAGTAGCCGGTCAACTGCTGGATGACGGCGGCGAGCAGAATGCCGATCGCGACCGCCACCAGCGCGAGGATCCGCGGATCGCCGCTCTTGGCCGCGACGGCCGCGTCGGTGACGCCGTCGAGGTCGGCGTACGACGACGGCAGATAGACGAACACGGCGACGGCGACCAGGACCAGCGAGATCACCGCGGAGACGAAGAAGCCCCGGTTGATCGCCGTCATGCCACTGCGGTCGCTGCGGCGGGGAGCGACCGCGAAGATCCCGATCATCGCCGTGACGACGCCGATCGCGGGCACCAGCAGCGGGAAGGCGAGGCCCGCGTCCCCGAAGGCGACCATGCCGAGGATCAGCGCGGCCACCAGGGTCACGGCGTACGACTCGAAGAGGTCGGCCGCCATGCCCGCGCAGTCGCCGACGTTGTCACCCACGTTGTCCGCGATGGTCGCGGCATTGCGCGGATCGTCCTCCGGGATGCCCTTCTCGACCTTGCCGACCAGGTCGGCGCCGACGTCGGCGGCCTTGGTGAAGATGCCGCCACCGACCCTCATGAACATGGCGATCAGGGCGGCACCGAGGCCGAAACCCTCCAGTACCTTCGGCGCGTCGGCCGCGTAGACCAGCACCACACAGGAGGCGCCGAACAGTCCGAGCCCCACCGTGAACATGCCGACGACACCGCCGGTGCGAAAAGCGATCTTCATCGCCTTGTGCGAGACCTCGGTGAGATCCTTTTCCGCCTCGCCCTCCGCCGGGGTCGCCTCCCGGGCCGCCGCGGCGACCCGCACATTGCTGCGCACGGCGAGCCACATGCCGATATACCCGGTGGCGGCGGAGAACGCGGCGCCGATCAAGAAGAACACCGATCGCCCGGCCCGCTGATTCCAGTCGTCGGCGGGCAGCAGCAGGAGCAGGAAGAACACCACGACGGCGAATACGCTGAGGGTGCGCAACTGCCGGGCCAGATAGGCGTTCGCGCCTTCCTGCACGGCCGCCGCGATCTTCTTCATGCTGTCGGTGCCCTCGCCCGCGGCGAGCACCTGACGCAGCAGCACACCGGCGACGACGAGCGCGGCCAGCGCGACGGCCGCGATGACCATCACGATGACCCGGTTGTCGTCGGTGAGCACCGCGGCCATGAAGGTTGGGGGATGGTCCAGCTGATGAGGGGTAGAAAGCCCCGCCATTCGTCCTCCTTGACGCTTGGGCTGAGCTCAAGATGTGGACGGAGTGTAGGGATCTGATCCTGATCAAAACAGTGCGCGGTAAGCGGAATTAGCCTTCACATACTCTTCAGCGAATGATCGCGCGAAAACCATGATCCCGATAGTGGTAATGCGCCGAAAGAATTAATGGCTTGATCGTGAATTCCTTCACGATTTCGACAGCACGATCGGGCCCGGAAAAGAATCAAGGACCCCGCCGCGGCGGGGTCCTTGGATGTGTGGGCCATAATTCAGCCGAACGCGTGCGTACGAGCCTGACACTGACGTACGAGCCGTGCCTCGGGTGCCGTGGGCCATACGAGCCGCACTTCGGGTGGGTGGGCCGTACAAGCCGGGCCTCGGGTGTGCCGTGAGCCGCGCGAGCCATACGTCGGCTACGAGCCGTAGGTCGGTGCCATTGGGCCGCAGGCGGCGCTGCGGCTACGCCTCGGCGCCACGAAGCCGTACATCCGGCCCTATGGGGCGCGCATCGGCCCTATGCCCCCATGGAGCCGTCCGCCAGCCCTACGGCAGCGCCGACGCCCCCTGCGGTGCCGTCTCCGCCGGGGTCGTGGGCCAGGTCATCCGGATCAGCCCGCCGTGTTCGTCGGCGGTGACCTCGACGTCGTCCACGAGCCCGCTGATCACCGCGAGGCCCATCTCGTCGTCCTCGGAGTCCGTGTCCGCCTCGCCGGGTGCCGACGCGCCGGGCACCGACCGCGGGGCCTCGTCGCCGACCTCGATGGAGAACTGTTTCTCCTCCTCGATCAGCGCCACCCTCACCGGCGCGGTGATCCCGCCGCTCTGGTGCAGTCCCACGGCCCGGGTGCAGGCCTCGCCCACGGCGAGCCGCACCTCGTCCAGAACCGCCTCGTCCACCCCGGCCCTGCGCGCCACCGCAGCCGCCACCAGCCGGGCGGTGCGAACGTGCTCGGGCAGCGCGCTGAAGCGGAGTTCGACGGTGGCCATGCATCCCCCTCGGAGCTACGGGCGTGCGATCGGGGCCGGGCCGCCGAACGCCCGGTCCCCAGTGAAGTACTCGTCCGTGTCCGGGCCGCGCGAGCGGCCCGGACCGGATGGTCAGTCGGTGGCCGCGACCGCTTCGTCGACCGTGGTGTGGATGGGGAACACCTTGGTGAGGCCGGTGATGCGGAAGATCTTCAGAATGCGCTCCTGGTTGCACACCAGACGCAGGGAGCCCTCATGGGCACGCACCCGCTTCAGGCCGCCGACCAGCACGCCGAGACCGGTGGAGTCGAGGAAGTCCACGCCCTCCATGTCGACGACGAGGTGGAAATTCCCGTCGTTCACCAGCTCGACCAACTGCTCACGCAGCTTGGGCGCGGTATATACGTCGATTTCGCCACCGACCCTGACGATCGTGCGATCGCCGATGGTTTCGGTCGACAGGGACAGGTCCACGGATCCTCCAGCACCTTGCTATCGAGCGGTCGCCCTTGGGCACCTCGGCGGAGCCCCCGGGTCGGTTCGCCAGCCGCGATGGCATTCAATCACTTACCGGCAGGCGTGCACGACGCCTTGGCTCCATTGTCCGTCACTCCAATGACACACTCGGTGCCGATGGCCAAGAATCACCGTTTCGATCGACTCCCGACGGACTCCGCGCCACGCCCCGCCCCGGGCGCGGTGCTGGACCGGCTCGCCTCGGGCCCGAACCGGGCTTCGCGCATCACTCATACGGAGCACTTGCCCCCGCGCGCGGGCCGCCATGCCGTCTGGCCGGACCGGATCCGTCCCGAGGTGATCGCCGCCGTGCGGGCAGCGGGCATCGAGCACCCCTGGGCCCACCAGGCACGGGCCGCCGAGCACGCCCTGGACGGCGACTCGGTGGTCGTCGCCACCGGCACCGCCTCCGGCAAGTCCCTGGCCTATCTCGTCCCCGTGCTCTCCACCCTCCTGGACGGTTCCGAGGCCCCGAACGGCCGCGGCGCCACCGCCCTCTACCTCGCCCCCACCAAGGCCCTGGCAGCCGACCAGTGCCGTTCCGTGAAAGATCTCTCACGCCCCCTGGGCACTGCTGTTCGACCCGCCGTCTACGACGGCGACACGCCGTTCGAGGAACGCGAATGGATCCGCCAGTACGGCACGTACGTCCTGACCAACCCGGACATGCTGCACCGCGGCATCCTGCCCTCCCACCCCCGCTGGTCCTCCTTCCTGAAGTCGCTCAAGTACGTCGTCATCGACGAGTGCCACACCTACCGCGGTGTCTTCGGCTCGCACGTCGCCCAGGTGCTGCGCCGGCTGCGCCGCCTGTGCGCCCGCTACGGTTCCTCCCCGGTCTTCCTGCTGGCCTCCGCCACGGCCGCCGAGCCCGCCGTCGCCGCCCGGCGCCTGACCGGACTGCCCGTGGTCGAGGTCGCCGACGACGCCTCCCCGCGCGGCGAACTGGTCTTCGCCCTGTGGGAGCCGCCGCTGACCGACCTGGAGGGCGAGCGGGGCGCCCCGGTCCGCCGTACGGCCACCGCCGAGACCGCCGACCTGCTCACCGACCTCACGCTCCAGGGCGTGCGCTCGGTCGCCTTCGTCCGCTCCCGGCGTGGCGCCGAGCTGATCTCGGTCATCGCCCAGGAACGCCTCGCGGAGATCGACCGCTCCCTGTCCCGGCGGGTCGCGGCCTACCGGGGCGGCTATCTCCCCGAGGAGCGCCGCGCCCTGGAACAGGCTCTGCACTCCGGCGAACTCCTCGGCCTCGCCGCCACCACCGCCCTCGAACTGGGCATCGACGTCTCCGGCCTGGACGCCGTTCTCATCGCCGGCTACCCCGGCACCCGCGCCTCCCTGTGGCAGCAGGCCGGCCGCGCGGGCCGCGCCGGGCAGGGCGCCCTCGCCGTGCTGATCGCCCGCGACGACCCGCTCGACACCTTCCTGGTCCACCACCCCGAAGCCCTGTTCGACCAGCCCGTCGAGTCCACCGTCCTCGATCCCGACAACCCCTACGTCCTCGCCCCGCACCTGTGCGCGGCGGCGGCGGAGCTGCCCCTGACCGACGACGACCTCGCTCTCTTCGGCCCCGGCTGCGCGGAGCTGCTGCCGCAGCTGGAGGCCGCGAAGCTGCTGCGCCGCCGGGCCACCGCCTGGCACTGGACACGCCGGGAGCGGGCCGCCGACCTCACCGACATCCGCGGCGGGGGCGGCACCCCCGTGCAGATCGTCGAGTCCGGTACGGGGCGGCTGCTCGGCACGGTCGACGCGGGCGCCGCCCACACCACCGTCCACGAGGGCGCGGTCCATCTCCATCAGGGCCGCACCTACCTGGTGCGCTCCCTCGACCTGGACGACAGCGTCGCCCTGGTCGAACGGGCGAGCCCCCCGTACTCCACGGTCGCCCGCGACACCACCTCCATCTCCGTCCTGGACACCGACACCGAGATCCCCTGGGGCGCGGGCCGGCTCTGCTTCGGCTCGGTCGAGGTCACCAACCAGGTCGTCTCCTTCCTGCGCCGCCGTCTGATCACCGGCGAGGTGCTCGGCGAGACCAAGCTCGACCTCCCGCCGCGCACCCTGCGCACGCGCGCGGTGTGGTGGACCGTCACCGAGGACCAGCTCGACGCCGCCCGCATCAACCCGGAGATCCTGGGCGGCGCCCTGCACGCCGCCGAACACGCCTCCATCGGCATGCTGCCGCTCTTCGCCACCTGCGACCGCTGGGACATCGGCGGCGTGTCGGTCCCCCTGCACCCCGACACGCTCCTGCCGACGGTCTTCGTCTACGACGGCCACCCGGGCGGCGCCGGATTCGCCGAGCGCGCCTTCCACACGGCCCACGCCTGGCTCACGGCCACCCGCGAGGCCATCGCCTCCTGCGAGTGCGACGCCGGCTGCCCGTCCTGCATCCAGTCCCCCAAGTGCGGCAACGGCAACGACCCGCTGCACAAGAGGGGTGCGGTACGGCTCCTCACCGAGCTGCTGCGCGAGGCGCCACCGCAGGCACCGCAGGCACCGCAGGCACCGCAGGCACCGCAGGCACCGCAGGCACCGACGGAGCCTTCTCACGGAACCGCCGCGGAAGGCACCCGCGGCACCGGAGGCGCCGACGGATGAGGCCAGGACGGCCCAGGCGGGCTCCGAGGCCACCCCCTGGCCCCGCTCAGGGCCACGGTCACGGATCCGGACCCGGCGGCCCCGCCCGCGCCCTCACCTCCGCCTCGAACGGCTCCCGCCCCGAGGCGGCCGTCACATCCGAGATCTCCCCCACGACGGCACACCGCACCAGCCGGACCCCGTGCGCCCGCGCGACCTCCTCCGCCCGCGCGCAGGCCGCCGTGGCTCCTTCCGCCCAGTGATCGGCCGCCGCCAGTGCCGCGAGATCCGCACCGCCCGCCGCGCGATGCCGGACCATGACGGCCTGGCCGAGGAGGAGCACCGTGCCGAAGACGGCACACAGCACCGCGATCACGGCGAAGCTCACGACGGTGGCGGAGCCACGGTCCCCTCCCCGGCCCTCCCTGGCCGCCCACCACGCCCGGAACCGGCGGCCCCTCACGGCCCGGCCTCCACGGTCCCCGAGGCGGCGCCCTTGGGCCCGGCCGCGCCCTCCACGGACGCCACAGTCCCTTCCGTGGACGCCACGGCCCCCTCCACCGACGCCACGGCCTCCTCCCGTACGTCGAAGGCGAACCGCCCCAGTACCCAGGGCCGCGCCACGACCACCACCCGCACCCGGTCCCCCTCCCGGCTGAGGGTGACCTCCGCGCCACGCGGAGCGGCGGCGCGGGTCAGCTCGACGACCGCCCCGTCCGGATCCTGCCGGGCCGCCGCGCGGGCGCCCGTCCTGGCCGCGTCCACACACTGGATCTGCGCGGCGACGACGAAGAGCGCCCACACCAGCGCCATCGAGAACACCACCAGCACCGGCAGCACCACGGACGCCTCCACCGTCACAGAGCCCCGGTCGGACCTCCATGCCCCACCCGCGCGCAGCCGCTCACCCACTCGCATCGAGGGCCCTCTCCACGATGGCCTGCAACTCCGCGGCGACTGTCCCGCTGGTCAGCACCCGGTAGAGCACGACGGCGAACCCGGCCGCCGCCACAAGGCCGAGCGCGTACTCCGAGGTGACCATTCCGGCGTCACCCCGCGCCCGTCGCATCCTCCGCACCCGACACACCAGGACGCGCAGCCGCGCCCGCACCAGTCCGTACATCTCAACCCCCGTAGGTCCTTGCCGACTTGTCAGTCACACGTCAGTCACACGCCGGTCGCCGCTCGGCACTCAAGGAGCGCCCCTAGCCGCAGGCCGTTGATCACTGGGCGTTTCGCCATTGGTCGTTCCGCCATGGGTCGCTGGCCGCCGGCTGTCGGCTGCCGGCCCCTTGGGCATCGACCGTCAGCCGTCCGTTCGCCTGTCATCGGCCGTTGGCCCTCGGCCATGCCTCACTTTTCAGCCGCCCCACTCCCACTCCCCGCGTCACCCACCACCCCCTCCCAGCACCTCGCCCGCCAGCCCGATCACCACCGGCAGCACCCCCACCGCGATGAACGCGGGCAGAAAACACAGCCCCACCGGCGCGCTGACCAGCACGGTCGCCCTTCTGACCCGAGCCGTCGCCTCCCGGGTCCACTCCGCGCGGGCGTCCGCCGCGAGCCGCGCGACCGGCGCGGCGGCGGGGAGCCCGGACACATCGGCCCGCTCCAGCAGCCGCGCGAGCCCCTCCGCGCCCGGCAGCGCGGCCAACGCCCGCCACGCCCCCGCCGGTTCACCACCGAGCCGGACCTCCGCCGCGCCCCGGGCCAGCGCACCGCCCACCGGCCCACCGAGCGCCTCGCCCACCGCCTGGGCCGCGAGCACCGGCCCGGCGCCGGCCGCGATGCAGGCGGCCAGCAGATCGGCGGCGAGCGGCAGTTGCCGCCCGGCCTCGGCCCTGTCGGTCTCCGCCGCAGCCCGGCCGGCCCGCTCGGCCAGTTGCCGCCGACGCCACCACCACAGGCCGACGGCCCCGGCGCCCCCGGCCGCCAGCCCCGCGACGCCGCCGATCAACACCCACCCGGCGCCCACCACCCCGCCCCAGGGCGCCCAGCGCCGCACCACCGCCCCGACGGCCCGCACCGCGACCCGTGGGCCCGGCAACGCCGCTTCCAGCGTCAGCAGTTCGGCCACCCGGCGCCGTACTCTCCGCTCCCGTCGCGCGGTCTCCAGACGCCGCACCACCCAGGCGAGCGCCAGCGCCGCCCCTACGGCCACACCCAGCCTGTGGACAACCTCCCCGCTCACGCCGCCTCCGCCCGCCGTACGATCCGCAGGGCCCACCACAGCCCCACGCCCTCCAGCAGCACTCCGGCGGCCAGACAGGCGAGGCCGGGGCCCGTGTGCAGCAGGACGTGCAGCGGGTCCGCGCCGAGAGCGGTGCCGAGCAGCAGGCCCGCCACCGGTAGCCCGGCGAGCATCAGCGCCGTGGCGCGGGCCCCGGCCAACTGGGCGCGCAGGTCGGCCCGCCGGTCCCGTTGGGCGCGCAGCGCGGCGTCCAGCCGGTCGAGCCCGGCCGCGAGCCCCGCTCCCTGGTCCACCGCCACCTGCCAGCAGGCGGCCAGCCCCAGCAGCCCCTCGGCGCCGGGCTCGCGCGCCGCACCGGCCAGGGCGCCCGGTACGTCCCCGCCGAACCGGGCCGCCGCCAGTACCGCCGCCTGTGCCTCACCGAGCCCGTCGGAGTCCCGCGCGGTCCGCAGCAACGCCTCACCGGGCTGCCGCCCCGCCCGCACCTCCCCGGCCAGCTCCCCGCACAAGGCGATCACCGCGTCTCCCCGGCACTCCCGATCCCGCCGCGCCTCCCGCGCGAGCCGCGCCCGCCGTACCAAGGGCACCCCAGCCGCCCCCGCGACGACCGGCAGTACCGAACTCCCGAGCACCCCCAGCACCAACCCGACGGTCGGCGACCACCACTCGACCCCGACTCGCCCGCGCCATCGCTCCAGCCACTGCCTCACCCGTGGCCACAACGGTGGCCCATGCCCCACGCCACCCCCACCGGCGAGCAGCAACTGCGCCCGTCGCGCCCCCGAATGCCCACCAATCGTCAACCAGACCGCGACCCCGACACACCCCAGAGCGGCCCCTACCCAGACCTCAACCTGATGCATCCCACTCACTCCCACTTCCATCGCTCCCCTCACTCACGTGACTTCTCGTCACGAAAATCACGAACATCGCGAACACCACGGATTTCGCAGGCATCACAGACATCGCAGGCCCAGCCGCAGGCAGGCCCAACAGCCGTCACAAGGTCAAGGAACGTCACTCCCGCCCCTCCGGCTCCCCCCGCAACAACCCCTCCAGCCGCCCCCACCCCCGCTCGCGCACGAACGCCCCCGGGCCCCATCGCAGCGCGGGCACCGTCCGGACCAGGCCCGTCGGGTCCGCCGGATCCCGCTCCAGCACCCCTACCTCGGCGATGCGCCGCCGTCCGTCGTGGTCGCGGACCAGGTGCAGTACGACGGAGAGCGCCGCCGCCAGTTGGCTGTGCAGGGCCGCGCGGTCGAGCCCCGCCGCCGTGCCGAGGGCCTCCAGCCGGGCGGGGACATCGGCGGCGGCGTTGGCGTGGACGGTTCCGCAGCCTTCGTGGCCGGTGTTGAGCGCGGCCAGCAGGTGCACCACTTCGGGGCCGCGCACCTCGCCGACGACGAGCCGGTCGGGCCGCATCCGCAGGGTCTGGCGGACCAGGTCCTCCAGCGTGACCAGTCCGGCGCCCTCCTGGTTGGCGGGTCTGCCCTCCAGCCGTACGACATGGGGGTGGTCGGGGCGCAGTTCCGCCGAGTCCTCGGCCAGCACGATCCGCTCGCCGGGTCCGACGAGGCCGAGCAGGGCGCTGAGCAAGGTGGTCTTCCCGAATCCATCTCCAAGACACCACTGGTCGGGCAGACTTGGGGGCATGAGCCCTCAACTACGCTCCGCAATCGACGTCTCCGCAGGCCGCAAGACCCGCGCGGTCATCTACTGCCGTATCAGCCAGGACCGCACCGGCGCCGGTCTCGGCGTCGAGCGGCAGCGTGAGGACTGCAAGGCCCTCGCGGAACGCAACGGCTGGGATGTCATCGAGGTGTACGTCGACAACGACGTCTCGGCGTTCTCCGGCAAGAAGCGCCAGGACTACACGCGGATGCTCGCAGACCTCGCCGAGGGCAAAGCGACCGTCGTCATCGTCTGGCACACCGACCGCCTCCACCGCTCGGTCACCGAGCTGGAGAAGTACATCGACATGTGCGAGCGGTTCGGGGTCACCACCCACACGGTGCAGGCCGGTGAACTCGACCTCGCGACGCCGACCGGGCGGATGGTCGCGCGGATGCTCGGCAACGTCGCCCGGTACGAGTCCGAGCACAAGGGAGACAGGATCGCCCGCAAGAGGCGGCAGAAGGCCGTGGCGGGCGAGTGGGCGGGCGGCATCCGGCCGTTCGGCTGGGGAGTGCCCACCGGGAAGATGCGCAAGAAGATCGACCGGAAGACCGGCGAAGAGGTCGAGGTGCCCGAGCTGGACATGAACAAGGCCCGCCCGGACGAAGCTGCGGCTGTCGAGTACGGCACCGATCACATCCTGGCCGGTGGGTCCGTGAGCGCGTGGTGGGCGTGGCTGAAGGCCGAGGGCTTCGTCACGTCCCTGGGCAACGAGTTCTCGAAGCAGGAGGCGCGGGAGATCCTGCTGCGCCCCAGGAACGCGGGTATCGCCGTCTACCGCGGCGAGGAGGTGGGCAGGGGCAAGTGGGATCAGCTCGTCCCTGAGCCGAAGTTCCGGGCGGTCGTGGTGATCCTGAAGGATCCCGCGCGGGTGACCACGCCAGGGCCCGAGCCGAAGTGGCTCGGGTCGCTGCTGTACCGGTGCGGGCGCGGGGAGTGTTCTGAGTTCGTGTACGTCACCCAGTCGGGTGGCCGGCGCTTCCCGTCGTACCGGTGCCAGACCGGGCACGGCGGCGGCCGGCGGGCCGAGATCCTGGACCAGTACGTCGAGGACACGCTCGTGGAGCGGCTGTCACGGGATGACGCGCACGAGATGCTGGAGCCCGCGCCCGAGGGGGTCGACGTGGCCGCGCTCCAGGTCGAGGCCGAGGAGGCGCGGGGCCGGATGCGGAATCTCGCGGGTATGTACGGGGCCGGGGAGATCGACGAGATGCAGTTCGTCACCGGTACGGACACGGCGCGCGGCCAGCTGGACGGGATCACGCAGCAGCTGGCGCGGGCGGCCATGCGGGACCCGCTGGTGGATCTGGTGGGGGCGCCGGATGTGCGGAAGGCGTGGCGGGCGCTGGAGCTGGAGCGGCAGCGGAATGTGCTGCGGTCGTTGGTGGGGGTGACGTTGCGGACGCCGCGGCCGGGGCGGATGCCGGACGGCGGGTACTTCGACTACGAAGCCGTGATGTTCGACTGGAAGCGGTGAATCCAGTCAATCGCCATCTGGAAGATAAGGCGGGTGGACCTCCTCACCCCTGGCTACGCGGATTGTGTCGAGCCGCCCGAGTAGGTAGTTCAACCGACTCTCAAGTTTGGCCCTCTCGGCAATTGCTGTTTCCGCCGCCATCCGGGCATATCTGGCCTCATCTTCTGCTCTGGCAGACCGTTCCGCAGCGTCTGCCTGCCTCTGAATCGCAAGGTTCACCCGGGCAGCGGCCTCGCGCAGACGATGGAAAATTGCGTCAGACTCAATCGTGAGTTCTTCTTCATCTGGGGGCGCAGTAAGTTCTTCTGGCGAGTCGGATCGGTACCCGGACCCGAGTAGCCAGTCAACTGAAACCCCAAGCGCTTCCGCGAGCACGTCAGCTTCGGCAGGACGCACGGCTCGCGTGTTGGCCTCCACCTTCTCGATCGCCAGCCTGTCCAGGCTGCCATCCATTTCAGCGACACGCTTCGCAAGCTCATCGGTGGAAATTCCCTGAAGCCTTCGGTATCGCCTCATCTGCCGGGCGAAAACATCCTGCGGTAGGCGCCAGGGGGTAATCTCGAATTCTCCCACCGCCAGACGTGCTGACGCCTTGAGAGCGGCAGACGTCTCGACCACTTTGGCCGTCCCCAGCGGGACGTACTTACCAGCCTGGACCGAGCGGGCTTGAGTTGCTTCCAAGTTCTGCTCGGAAGCAGGAATCCCCGGATCGTAGTCAACTTCTCCCGCCGACGTGAGGAAATTATCCTCGTTCGAGGTTTGGTAATACGGGTCACCGCCTTGAAGAATGCGGCGCATACTGTCTGGCCCCCACGTCAAAGCCTTTTCGATGGCGCTGAGTGACTGAGGCCAGCGCCCCTTTGGGACGATGCCCTTCTCCGCCGACTGGACACTCCCGACAGACACGCCAGCGCGTTCGGCCAGCGCTTTCCTGCTCAAGCCTTGGCGCTCACGATCAGCCCGGATGCGGGCACCCAGGCGCTCCCACGCCATTGAGTGCTGGGGGAGAGACATCTCGCACTCCTGTCAACGATCGGCAACATCTGTCATCAACAGTAGGGCGAGGCGACGCGTCAGGCAACGCCACCTCACCATCGAGTGACACCAATCTCAATCAAGGAACACCAACACTCGCACTCGTTAACTCTCCTCTTGCTTTGTTGACACTCGTTGACTAACGTCTTCGCCATGGAGACGGACGGACTACTCATCCGTCGTCGGCGCATCGAGCTGGGTCATGGCATGAACCGGTTCGCCGCGTTGGCGGGGATCAGCGGGGCAGCGCTCAGCCGCATCGAGAACGGCCAACGGCAGCCGCGTCCCGAGACACTCAAGAAGATCACCGACGCGCTCGGCTGCCAGATCCACGAGGTCGCAGCCGAGACCAACGGCACCGCTTCCGGGGTCCAGCCGGAACCGTCTGCCGGAAACGACGAAGCGACCCGGGGTCCAGCCGGGTCGCCTCTGTCGAGCAAATCCGCACCTACCGCTAAGTAAGGGATCGGAAGCTCATGTCCCACAATCCCACGTCGGCGGCCTTGCCGTCGATCCAGACCGCACAGCGCGTCCCCACCGCGCCCGCCGTGACCTCCCCGTTCGACGCGATCCGCCGGGTCCGCCCGGACGGCTCGGAGTACTGGGGTGCCCGCGAGATGCAGCCCCTCATGGGCTACAGCCAGTGGAGCAAGCTGAAGACCCCGCTCGCCCGCGCCATGACTACGGCCAACAACCAGGGCCTGGACGTTGCCGAGAACTTTGCCCGATCGGGGAAAGTTTCCGGCAGCCGGGGCCCGTCGCAGGAGGACTACGAGCTGAGCCGCACGGCCGCGTACCTGCTGGCGATGAACGGCGACCCGAACAAGGCCGAGGTCGCCGCCGCCCAGATGTACTTCGCTGGGAAGACCCGCGAGGCCGAGTTGGCCGTACAGGAGTCCGCCCGCCCGGCGACGGGTGCGGAACTCGTGCTCCAGATGGCGCAGGAACTCGTCGCCCAGGAACACCGTCTCGCCTCGATCGAGCAGGCGCAGGCCGTGACCGCCGCGAAGGTGGCGGCGATCGAGGGGCAGTACGAGGAATTCACCGCCCTCGCCTACGCCAAGCTCCACGACCACCCCACCAGCCGCCCGTACCTGGCCCAGATCGGCAAGCGCGCCACCGCGCTCATGCGCGAGCAGGGCACCGAGCCGCACCGCAGGCAGGACGCCACGTTCGGCCAGATCAACATCTACCCGGTCCCGGTGCTGGAGCGGGCGTTCTCGGAGGTGCCCCGATGACGCAGCAGACCATCACCCCCCAGGGCGCCGGCTTCAGCCTGGACCGGCTGATCGCCGCCCTTCCTGAGGTGGTCGACGTCGCGTTGAAGGAGGCGGTCCCGGAGCAGTACACGCCCGAGAAGGCCGCGCGGATCGCCACCGACATGGTGCCCCGGCTGCACGCCCTGGCCGCTGTGCACTACCCGTGGTGCGAGTCGGGTGCGTGCATCGCCCACGAGGACGAGGGCCAGATGTGGGTGGAGCACCTCGGTGCTCTGCATCACGCGGTTCTGACCGATGGTCTGAGCGACCCCGTGGGCCTGGTCGCGCAGATCGGCTTCGACCCCGAGGCGACGGACTTCCCGACGGTGCACGTGTGGGAGAGCAGGGGGAACTGCTCGAACCTCGACGGGCCCGCCCTCGAAGCGGCTATCGGCCGTCTCGAAGAGCTGGTGGGCACGCTCCGACAGTTGCACGGCCACCTGACCGCCTTCCAGCTGGGAGGTGCAGCATGACCACCATCCCCCGCGACCTCACCCTCACGGTCCGGCGAGGCCCCATCAACGACGGCTATGCCGCCTACCTCCGCGACGTCCGCCCGACCGACGGAACGGCCGTCGTCGTCTACGACCGGCATCTCGCCAACCCCGGCACCGCCGTCTGGCTCGCCCGCCTCATCCTGCGCCGGCACGGCTGCGCAGTCCGCGAGGTCGCCCTCGACGCGATGGGCCCGGACATCACCGCCCTGTTCCGCGAGGCGTCCCGGCTGCGCCTGAACATCGAGCTGGGCAGCACCGTCGCCGCACCACGGGTCATCACCCGAGACGACGGCGAGCCCGCCTCGTACCTGGTCCCGGCCGGCTGGAGCCTCACGGACGCGACCGAGCGGCTGGCCGGCGCGCACGCCGAGGCCCGGCCCGATGTCGTCCGTGCTCTGCGGAGGATCGAGGGGTTCAAGCGGGAGCACGGTGATTTCCTCGGCGTGGCCCTCGACACGACGGCCGGGATGATCCTGGAGTCGGGGAACCCGACCGGTGTGTGGGACTCCCTGGCCCGTGCTCTCGCCCTGGTCGACGAGCGGGCGAAGGTTCCGGCGTGAGCGCCCCGGCCACGACCGAGGCGCCGGTGTCCGCCCCTGTGGGTACCGGCCGCCGGGCCCGCCCCGACCGTCCCGTCCGTGACCCGGACCCCGTGCGGAACGCCGCCTATTGGGCGCGTATCGACCGCATCGTTGACGCCGCCCCGCCGCTCACGGACGAGCAGCGCGCCGTCATCCGCACCGCATTCCACCAGCCCCAGCACCGGAGGGCAGCCGCGTGAGCACCCATCCGGAACAGCTCACCGGCGCCCCTCAAGCGCTCGTCAGAGTGCCGGGTGTCGCCGGGAAGTGGGCGGACATGCCCGCCCGCACGCCCGTGGACGAGGCGTTCAACCTCGCCCTCGACGCGATCGAAGCCGTAGCGGAAGCGGCCCGGGCCGCCAACGACAGCGAGGGTTTCCGCCTCGCCCTGCACACCGCCGTCGACATGTTCACGGACGGGGGGATCCTCCTGTGACCGAGCACCACCCCGAGTCTGCGTCCGTCAAAGCGACGGACGCAGATTGCCCGGCCACCGTCGAGGTGTCCGTGCCGGACGTCCGCCTGGTCGTCACCGTCGACCTCACCGGCCACTACGCCACCCAGGACGACGTGTCCCGCGCGCTGTACGAGCAGACCATCCGGGCCAGCGACTGCCACACCGTCGTCGTCCGGGTGGGCGAGGACGCGATGCGCCTGCATGTGGAACTCCCCCGCGCCATCGCGGGCGCGTTCTTCCTGTCCGCGCGGCGCATCGAGATCCACGTGCCTGCCGGGACCCGTCACTCGTACTTCGTACAGCGGGTGCGGAACCACCTGAAGTGGATCAGCGCGGACCACGAGAGGACGGTCAACCGGCTGCGAACGCCCGGCTGACCGGGGGCGCTGCGGCCCGGTTCACGGCCGGGCCGCAGCCCTCCCGCCTTCTCTGCCGGTGCACGACGAAAAGAGCTTCAGTTGATCCACATGGGCCCGACAGTCGCGCCGTTCTCCGGCGTGCGGGTCACCACGTCGGGAGGGTGGTCCGGCGATGGGGTATGAGCTGCGCCGCGAACTCCGTACCGCCCTCGGGCCGAAGATCACCGGTCTACAGCGGGCGGTCGCCCTGGAGATCGCCGACGACGCTCGCGGCGAAGGACGGACGAGCCACGCGTCCCTGGACGACCTTGTCGAGTGGACCGGCGCCAAGGACGTGAACGTCGTACGGAACGCCCTCAAGCGGCTCGCTGACGCCGGTTGGGAGTTCCGTGTCCCGATCGGCACGGGCAAGGACGGCCGCACTCTCTACGCGGTCCCCGGCAAGCGGATGACGTTCAGGGTGCCCGACTTCCAAGGGGGAGCGGTGGCTCCTTCACAAGGAGCCGTGGCTACCCCTTCCACTGAGGATCCCGGCACGGAAGGGGTAGCCGGGGCTCGTTCAGAAGGAGCCACCGCTCCTTCACAAGGAGCCACCGCTCCTTCAGAAGGAGCCGGGGCTACCCCCTCTTCACATACCACCACTCCCACATCACCCACACCGGCAAGCGCTGCCGCGCGCAGCAAGAAGAAGCGCAGCAGCAGCGAGAAGAAGCCCAACCCGCATCAGGTCGCCGACGACCTGACCGCCGCGTTCTGGGAGCGCCACGGCAAGGGCCGCGCCCAGTCCTTCATCGCCGTCCGCGGTGTCATCCGGACCGCGATCGGCAACGGCGTCGAACGCGACGACTGCGCCCGCGCCCTCGACCACGTAGCCCGCGAGGGCCGGTCGATCTCCGGCGCGACCATCGACATCGCCCTCGGCAAGATCCGCGGGCAGCAGCGCTCCGGCCCCTTCCAGAACCCCGAGAACCACGACGAGTACGACGAGGGACTCATCTGATGAACGACCAGCCCGCCCCCCGGCCCCGCCGGACCATCGACTTCACCGGCCTGAACATCCCGGCCGCCTCCTACGCGCTGCCCACCCCCAGCGAAACCCTCCACCTCGGCGAGGACACCCCCCACCGCTTCGACGAGCACTTCGCCGGACGCCTGCCCCTGGCCGCGCTGACCGCCGCGGAGACCGGGTTCCTGAGGGACTACTTCCTGCGGCAGCTCGACACCCACCGCGAGCGGAGCATGGCCTACTGGAACCAGCACGTCCCGCGCCGCTACGCCTCAGCCCGCCCCGACACCGCGGGCAGCGCCTGGGCGGCGTCCGTGACCCAGAACCCCCACCAGGCGCCCTCGCTGCTGGTCCTCGGCCCCACCGGCACCGGCAAGACCCACTTCGCCTACGGAGCGCTCCACGCCGTCGCAGGGACCGGCCTGCGGATGCGGTGGCGGGCCTACACCGAACCGGACCTCTTCGCCCACCTGCGGCCCACCCAGGGACGCGACGACGAACAGGCCCTGCGGGAAGTCGCCCGCGCCGACCTGCTGTTCATCGACGACCTCGGCGCGGCCAAGCTGTCCGAGTGGACCGAGGAAACCACCTACCGCGTGATCAACCACCGGTACGAGCAGTGCCTGCCCGGCATCTACACCAGCAACGTGCCGCCCAAGCAGCTCGCGAACGCCGTCGGCAGCCGGGTCGCGTCCCGCCTCACCGAGATGTGCGACCGGATCACCCTCAAGGGCGACGACCGCCGCAAGGAGACCCGGCCGTGAGCGACGACTTCACCCGCGTCCCGCCCCACGACCTCGACGCCGAGCGGTCCGTCCTCGGCGGCATGCTCCTGTCGCCCGAGGCCATCGCCGACGCCGTCGAAGTCCTCGACGGCCCCGGCGACTTCCACCAGCCCGAGCACGAACTGGCCTACGCCGCGATCACCGCCCTGCACGCGGCCGGCGACCCCGTCGACCCGATCACCCTCACGAACCACCTGCGCGAACAGGGCACCCTCACCAAGGCGGGCGGCGCCCCCTTCGTCCACGCCCTGGTGCAGGCCGTGCCCACCGCCGCGCACGCCGAGCACTACGCGACGATCGTCCGGGACTGCGCGAGGCGCCGCCGCATGATCAAGGCGGGCACGCGGATCGTCCAGCTCGGCTACGACGGAGCCGACGCGACCGAGAGCATGGACGCCGCCCAGGCCGAGCTGAACGACGCCGCCCAGATCCGCGAGGACCCGGACGCCGCGCTGATCGGCGACGACCTCGCGAAGATGGCCGCCGAACTGGAGGCCCTCCAGCGCGACGGCCGCGCGATGGGCGTCCCCACCGGCTTCGCCGACCTCGACGCCCTCACCCACGGCCTGCACCCCGGGCAGGTCGTCATCGTCGCCGGGCGGCCCGCACTCGGAAAGTCCACCCTCGGTGTCGACATGGTCCGCTCCTGCTCCGTCCGGCACGGCCGCCCGTCGGTGTTCTTCAGCCTGGAGATGTCCCGCCGGGAGGTGCAGCACCGTGTCCTGTCCGCCGAGGCCAGGATCGGGCTGCACCACATCCGCGGCGGCACGATGACCGACAGCGACTGGGTGCGGTTCGCCGACAACTCGGCGCGGATCGGCAAGGCCCCCCTGACGATCGACGCGACCCCGAACCAGACGGTCATGCAGATCAAGGCCCGCTGCCGCCGCCTGAAGCAGCGCGGCGGCCTGGACCTGGTCGTCATCGACTACCTCCAGCTCCTCACCTCCGGGACGTCGAGGCGGCAGGAGAACCGGCAGCAGGAAGTCTCGGACATGAGCCGCTCGATCAAACTCATGGCGAAGGAACTGGAGGTCCCGGTCGTGGTCCTCGCCCAGCTCAACCGCGGGCCCGAGCAGCGCACCGACAAGAAGCCCCAGGTCGCCGATCTCCGCGAGTCCGGATCTTTGGAGCAGGACGCGGACATGGTGATCCTGCTGCACCGCGAGGACGCCTACGACAAGGAGTCCCCCCGCGCCGGTGAGGCCGACCTGATCGTCGGCAAGCACAGGGCGGGACCGACAGCCACGATCACCGTGGCCGCACAGCTGCACTATTCGCGGTTCGTCGACATGGCCCTGTCGTGAGCGGGCTGACGGCGGAGGACATCGCCGCCGCCCGCGCGCAGGGCGATCTGGCCGCGCTGGTCCTCATGTCGAGCGGCCTGCCCGTCAAGACGCCCCGACAGCGGCCCGTCCCGCAGCGGCCGGTCCGGCTGGCCCGGTCCCGGCCCGGCGCGTGGCCGGACGGGACCCGCCCGCCCGGCCCGACACCGGAAGTCGCCGCCTACCTCGCCCAGCTCTGGCCCGACCGATTCCCGCCCAGCACACCGTGAAGGAGCCCTCGATGGACGTCCCGGACACGACGCGAGCCCCCCACACGGCCGGGCCGGGCGGGAGGCTCGCAGCGTCGCAGCCAGCAGACGCTGATGATGTACCGCCCAGCGTAGACGCGGGCACTGACACCGCCCTCCGCGACCGCATCGCCGAGGCGCTCATGGCGTGGGCCGAGCGCAACAACAGCGTGCAGTACGCGGCGGTCCGGCGTTCGGAGACCGTCGTGGCGAACGCCTACAGCCGCGCCGACGCGGTGCTCAGGGTGCTGACGCCGGCCGCCACTCGGGCCGCCGTCCTGACCGACGCCGAGCGCACGATGCTGGCCTACGCGCTCGACCAGGCCCAGGAAGCGATCTGGGCGGAGGACGGGTTCACCGCCGAGGACCAGGCCGCGCTGGACTCGCTGCACCGTCTGGCCGCCGAGCCACAGCAGCCGGAGCTGACCACCGTCGTCGATCTCACCGACGGCCCGGTCCACTGCCCCCTCTGCCCATACCCGGTCACCCTCCGGTACGCCACCGACGCACGCGCCCACTTCACCCACGTCCACCCCGAGCAGCGCCTCGAAGGACCCGGCCCGTGGCCGCTGCTGGCGACCGACGGAGCCGGGGCGCAGCAGCCCGACACCGAGACGCTCGCCTCGCTGTTCGAGGGCCTCGGCCGCCTCATCGCCACCAGCTCCCGCGACTGGGGCACCTACCGCGTCGACGCCTGGCTGTACGCCGTCATTCTCGGCTGGGACTGCGAGCAGGCGGAGCACGACGAGACGTGCGTGCACGGCACGATGGAGGAGATGCAGCAGGCGCACGGCTGGAGCGACGAGGCGGTGGCGAAGGCCCGCCGCTACCGGGCGGCCGTCCGCGCGCTCACCGCGTCTGCCGTCCCGGCCGCGCCCGCGAAGGAGACGGCGTGCTGACCGCCTGTGACCTGTGCGGCGACCCGACCGAGGACCGGTACCTGTGCGACCGGCATACGGCAGCCCTCGCCCTGACCCTGGACCGCCTGCCGAAGCTCTACACAGCCCTGGAAGGCTTCCTGGCCCCGGCGGTCCACGGCAGCCCCGAGCGCGTGTCCAGCGGTGAGGCAGCAGCGTCCCTGCCCGTGAACGAGGCGGTCCTCGACCTCCGTCACACCGGGATCGTCCTGGTCCTCGAAGGGTGGCGGGCCGACGTACAGCGGGCGCGCGGCTGGGGTGAGCCGGCCGTCTCCGGAACCATCGAGCACCGCGTGATGGCCGCCGCGCGGTGGCTCGGTATGACCCTGGACTGGATCGCCGCCGCCTACCCGGCCGCCGGGGATCTGGCGCGGGAGGTACGGGAGATGGAGGGCGCGGCCCTGTCCGTCATCGGCGCGCTCCCGGACCGGGGGAAGCTGATCGGGCGGTGCGTATCCGTGGACGCGGAGGGTGCGGCGTGCGGGGCGCCGATCCGGCACAAGACCGGAGAGACAGCCCTGACCTGCTCGTGGTGCGGATGCCAGTACGCGACCGAGCAGGACTGGCTACTGCTCTCGTACTACCAGCCGGCCGCGACAGCTACTCCGGCTTCGGCGGGCGTGGGGGAAGCTCATCCGTCTCGTGCGTGAGCCAGCGCAGGAACTCACGGATCGCCGCGCCCCTGTTCCGATCGCCGACAGCGGCGCCCGCCCTGGCCCACAGGTCGGCATCGACCCGCACGGTCTGGCGGGGCGTCTTCTCGACGTTCGGCATCAGCTCTCCACTCTCGTCATGACACCCAGAGGCTAGCCCTTGCGGTGTCATGACACCAGGCCCTACGGTGGGTGTCATGACACCCGCTACGGCGGCTCTGTCACCACAACTGAAGCGGCCCCCGCCGGTGCTACCAACACCGGACGAGGGCCTGACCGAACACCCTGATCACGACAGGAGCACGGCTATGGCCGATCATTCCCCGCGCCCCGACGCGCCCGCAACTTCCCCCGCCCTCGCCGCCCTGCACGCCCAGTGCCGCGAGGACTACGCCCTCGGCCAGGCCCAGCGAGCCACTGCCCAGCCCCTGCCCGCGTACACCGCCTTCACCGACACGCCCGCACCGGCCATCCACCACCCGCTGTTCGACCCGGACATGGACATGGGCGACCTGCCGCCGCTGTCCCTGGACGGCGAACTGCGGCTCGCCCGCCGGCTCCTCGATGAGACCGAGGGCGCCAACATCCACGACCCGCAGGCCATGATCCGCGCCGCCACCGCGCTGCACATGCGTCTGCGCTCCATCGCGGTCGCCATCACCGCCGAACGGGGTGGTGCGTGATGGCTGCGATGTCCCGTGCGACCCGCCGCATCATCGTCGCCCACCTCACCGACCACGGCATGAACCCCACCGAAATCGGCGCTGAGCTGGAAGTTTCCCCCGACACCGTGCGCAGGGACCTCCGCGACCACACCCCGCCCACACCCGCACCCGACCCCGAACCTGCGGCCCCCGCTGCGGCCGGTCTGCTGCTCCCCGACGACCCGCAGACCCGCCGCAACCTCACCGTCCTCACCACCGCACTCGGCGCGCAACCCGAGGACGCCGCCCGGTACGCCATCCACCAGGAAGCGCACCGCGTGCACCACTGGCACACCACCCGCACCCGGCGGCCGTCCCGATCCGGCCCGCCGGCCGACACCACTACGGAAGGATGAACTCCCATGTGGCCCACGATCGTTGCCGTACTCGGCACCCTCGCCGGCGGTGCCCTCGCCGGATTCCTCCAGCACTGGGCAGCCCGTCGCGCACACGAGGAGCAGCACCGCCAGCAGGTCGCCGAAGCCGTCCGCGCGCTGCTCGCCGCAGTGCTCACCTACCGGGAACTGTTCTGGTTGCAGATCGCAGGCATCCGTGAAGGCGAGACCGAGACGCCGGAGGCCCGGGCCGCGCGTTTCCGTGCCCGCAGCGAGGTCACCCTCGCGCGTGACCACCTCGAACTCATCACCAACGACCCCCGCCTGATCAACGCCGCCCGGAAGGCGTCCTGGTCCGCGATCGACCTGTCCGCCATAGAACTCGGCCCCGTCGACGGCGGCGGCCGGTTCACCCCCGAGGTCGAGGCCGCCCTGGAGGCCGCACGCAGCGCCAGCCGCGACGCCCACGACGACCTGCGCAACGCAGGCTCCGCCCACGTCCACGGCACCGCGCCACGCCCCGGCGACTGCTCCCGGATCGAGTCCGCCGACCACGACAGTGCTCCGAGCACCTGCACCGTGGAGGCGTGATGTCCTACATCTGGAAGTCTCCCCAAGGCGCCTACTACAGGATCGGATGGGGCACCGAGCACCGGCCCGTCCTCCAGTTGCAGCGCATGAAGCAGGACCAGGACACCGCGCAGTGGAGCACCGACAAGACGCACACGGAACCGGAGGAGATAGACGCCACTGTGTTCCGTGAGACGTACGTCGACGTGCCGCCCGAGCCGCTGCGGGACCCGCGCATCACACGGCTCACCGCCCTGGTCACCGAGCTGCTCGCCGAGCACGAGGCATCCACCGGCGCCCCGGCCGCGAACGCCGACCTGATCCGCCAGACGCTGGAGGCGGTCGCCGAGATCCCGGCGGAAGCCAACCGGCGTCGCCACAGCGCCGTCCTCAACGCTCGCCGGGCCGGCGCCCACAGCGCCAGCCGAAGGTAGCCGACGCCAGTGCCCGGCCGGACCGGCTTGTCCGGCCGGGCACTGCCGCAGCATGGGCCCAAGGAGTCGCAGCTCTCCGCCCCGCCCACCAGACCGCCAACCAACGCTGAGAGGCACCATCCGTGACCACCGACCCCATCAACCACGCAGGCGGACACCTCAGCGGCTGCCCCATGATCCTCTGGCCGGAGCGCGGCGAGTGCGCCTGCTCCCTGATCGACCAGCAGGGGAACGACGAAGCCGAAGCCGAAGCCCCCGACCGGCTGGAAACCATCGAGTTCGACACGATCAACTAGACCACTGCAAAGGAACCCCGTATGGACCGCGCTCAGGCGCTCAGCAACGCCCAGGACGCCCTCAAAAAGGCATCAGAGATGGGCGAATCCGCCCAGATCTCGGCTCTCCTCAACGGCGGCCAGGACTCCGTGCCCGCATTCGCCCAGGCCGCCGCCGCCTGGACCGACATCGCCCGCGCGTACATGGAGCTGGCCAAGACCCTGGCCAGCTGACCCCCTCACCTCACAGGAGAACCCATGGCCGAAGAGGTGTACGACGCCCCGGCTGAGGAGCCGGACTGCTTCACGCACCACAGCAGCATCTGCGGCTGCGGCCCGCACGATGCGGCGCCCGAGGGCTACTCGACGGAGCCGCCGTTCCCGCCCGGATACCGGCCGCCCGGTGCCGACGACGTCCTGATGGAGCCACGCAACTGGTAACCGGCCCGGCACACTGGCGGCATGGAGCCACACCACGCCCCGCCCGGCTACTACCGCACCAGTGACGTCGCCCGCGCCCTCGGTACCACCCCCGGCGCCGTCCGCAACCTCGTCTACCGAGGCAAGCTGACCCGCGCCGGGGGCACCCAACGCCACCCCTGGTTCACCGCCCAGGACGTCGCCGCCCTGCTCGCCGAACGCCGCCAACGCGCCACCGCTTGACCGCAGGTCAGACCCTGTGTGACGATCTCCGTGTACAACTGTGCCCTCAACCGGCACCCCAGACATCCAGGCCCTGCCCACCAGCGGGGCCTTCTTCATGCCCGGGACAGCGACGTCACAACACGGACACGCCGTCAACACGGCACCCCCACAGGCCGCATGATGCCCTCTCCGGCATCAACAGTCCCGGGGGGACCATGAAGACCCGCACCACCCTGTACGCCCCACTCCTCGCACTCGCCCTCCTCACCGCCGCATGCAGCAGTGACACCGAGGCCAGCCCAGAAGCCTGCAAGGCCGCCATGGTCGACCAGCTCAAAGAGGCCACGGAGACCGGCAAGGAAGGCAGCCGGCCCGCCGCGTGCGACGGCCTCGACGACAAGACCCTGGAGAGCCTCGCAGGGGAAGCCAGCAAGGAATGGCTGGACAGCAGCGAAGCCGAGAAGACCGTTGAAGATGCAGCGGACGATGCGCTCGACGCCACCTCCGAACCGCCCGCCCCTGCCGAACCCATCCCCGCCGACACGGGCATCCCCGACGAATGCCGGGCCTGGATCGAGAGCGAGATGCTCGACACCACCGAAGAAGTCGACGGCACCGCCGGAGCCGTCGCCTGCGGCGACCTCACCGACGAAGAGATGGACCAGGCCCTAGAGGACATCACCAACGAACTCATCGAGGAAGGCGCCACCATCCCCGCCCACTGACTCCGGAGGTGGCGCCCGTGGCCGGAAACCCCCGCAACGGGCGCCCCTGGCGGCGTCTCACCGCCGAGATCCGCAGACGCGGCGAACCCTGCTGGATCTGCGGCCACCACATCAACCTCAGCCTCGACCCCCGACACCCCATGTCGTTCACCGTCGACCACGTCACCCCCCTCGCACGAGGCGGCGCCCTCCTCGACCCCGCGAACCTCCGTGCCTGCCACAGAGCGTGCAACTCCCGCAAGCGGGACCGCACCACGCCCCACCGCCCCGCAGGACCGTCGCTGAGGTGGTGACGGAGAGTCCGCTGTCAGTCCCGTCAGCAACCATGGCCTCATGACGACATACAACGGACCGGCCACGGTCATCGCAGACGGCACCGAGTACGAGGCGACAGCCCGCCTTACCAGCACGTCCAACGAGTGGTACGGATCCCTGGAAGTACCGGACAGCGGAGCGGCCTGGGACATCTTCAACGCCCGCGACCGCAAGCTCTGCATCGGAGACCGTGAGGCAGCCTTCACCGCGAAGAGCGCCGCAACCGACATGGACATCAAGGGCAGCGGCCGGCCGCCCTTCGGCAACTGAGACCCCATCCGGCACCGGCGACCAGACGGCCCGTCCTCACATCCCGTGACGGCGGGCCGTGCGCATACCCGCCCCGAACAGGAGGGCCCGCCGTGATCACAGTCGTGACGGGTCCGCCAGCCTCCGGCAAGAGCAGCTACATCACCGCGCACGCCAAGGCCACCGACATCGTGATCGACCTCGACAGAATCGCCGTCGCCCTCGCCGGGCCCGGCGCACCGCAGTGGCACCACCACGAGGCACTCCTCAAGGTCGCCCACCGCGCCCGGTTCGCCGCCATCGACGAGGCAGTCCGGCACCACGAGACCGCGCCGCTGTGGCTCATCCACACCATGCCGAGCGCCAAGGCCCTGGCCAGGTACAAGCGGCTCGACGCACGGATCGTCACCGTCGACCCCGGCCGCAGCATCGTCATGCAGCGCATCGAAGCCATGCGCGACCCCGACATGCGCAGGGTCGCCACCCGCTGGTACCGGTCGCGCACCGTCACCCACCGCACAGGAGCAGCAGGTCAGACCCTGGAGTGGTGAACAGGGCCGACGCCTTTTTGGTGGGGGGAGCGGGCGACCCAAACGCCCTTCGCGCTCGGTTTTTTGCGCGGCCGTTTTGGAAGATCATTTCGCGCGAACTCAGTTCGGCCCTTTTAGCGACCGTCACTCTGAGTGATGTCACGTTGTGTGAACACCGCTAATCCGCTGAAGCAAGATCACAGCCACTAGGACACCCGTCGCTTGATCACGACGGGCAGGAAGGCCCGAGTCTCCCGGCTCGGGCCTTCCGCATTTCCGGGAGACCTCATGGCCAGGAAGCCAGATACCCGCACCTACGCCGAGCGCAAAGTTCGGCGCCCCCTCGCCGTCTGCGAGGCATGCGGCAGTTCGTACCGACAGCTACGCCGGACGCAGCGGTGGTGCTCGCAGTCGTGTGCGGGCCCCAACAAGCCCGGCTCCGGGCCCCGGGGCGGGCTGTCCCCAGAAGCGCGTGAGCGGCAGCGTTTGTACTGGCAGGCGAAGAACCGTCGTCGTCGGGCGGCTAAGCGTGGCGGGGTGTCGGAGCAGTACACGCTGGCGGCGATAGCGGCCCGTGACCGGTTCGTATGCCGGTTGTGCCGTAGACGGGTGGCGATGAAACAGGTGGTCCCGCACCCGAAGGCGCCGACGATCGACCACGTCATCCCGGTCTGTGAGGGCGGGGATGACACCCGGGCGAATGTCCAGTTGGCGTGCTTCCGCTGTAACAGCGTGAAGGGTCCGCGGGGTTCGCAGCAGCTTGCTCTGATCGGTTGAGGGGGCGTGATGGGGGCGGTCACCGACGCGGTCAACGCCGAGATCGGACAGCTCGGTGTCGAGCCGGTCTCGCCGGGTCTGGCCGAACTCGCCGTGTCCCTGGCCCGCGCCATCGATGAGACCGACGCTGCGACGGCCCGTGCGGCTGCCGCCCGTGAACTCCGTGCCGTGATGGCCGATCTGCGCAGACTCGCCCCGGTCGAGACGAAGGGGGACGCGGTCGATGACATTGCTGAGCAGCGAGCGAAGCGCCGGGCCGCTGCCGCCGAGCGGGCCGCCGGCGGCTGACGGTCCCGTCTGCGGCTGGCAGATCCCGCCGATCCAGACCGCGCCCCCGGCCGTGTCGAGCGCGGGCCAGGAGGCGATCGACCTGGCCGCGCGGGCGGGGCTGGTCCTGGACCCGTGGCAGCAGCACATCCTGCGGGTCGGGATGGGTGAGAAGCCGGATGGGAGTTGGGCCGCCTTCGAGGTCGCGGTGAACGTGCCGCGGCAGAACGGCAAGGGCGGGATCATCGAGGCCCGTGAGCTGTGGGGGCTGTTCATCGGCGGCGAGGAACTGATCCTGCACTCGGCGCATGAGTTCAAGACGGCGAAGAACGCGTTCAAGCGGATCGAGCGTCTGATCCGTCAGACCCCTGACCTGCACAAACGGGTGAGGACGTACCGGCAGACGGTGGGCGAGGAAGGCATCGAGCTGCACACGGGGCAGTGGCTGCGGTTCATCGCCCGATCCAAAGGCTCGGGCCGGGGCTTCACCGGGCACTGCAACGTGATGGACGAGGACATGATCCTCGGCGACAACGAGATGGACGCACTGCTGCCCACGATGGCCGCGGTCCGTGACCCGCAGATCTGGTATCTGGGCAGCGCCGGGATCGGTGCCCCGTCGGTGCAGCTGGGGCGTCTGCGGCGGCGGGCGCTGGCCGCGGTCGAGGCGGGGGTGCCGGACGAGTCGCTGGCCTACATGGAGTGGTCGGCGGACCCGCACGTCACCGAGTGCCCGAGGGACTGCACGGCGCACGACGATCCGGCCTCCGACGAGGCGGTGCTGAAGTCGAACCCGGGTGTCGGCTACCGGCTGACGCTGGAGAAGGTCGCGCGGGAGCGGGCCACGCTGAGCAGCGGCGGGTATCTGAGGGAGAGGCTCGGCGTGGGTGACTACCCGTCCGATACGGCGGACACGTGGCAGGTGATCGCCGAGGAGGCGTGGCGGGCCCTGGCGGTCGGCGAGGTGTCGGCGGTCGCCGGGGCGCGGGCGGCGGGTCCGGTGGCGCTGTCGATCGACATGACGCCGGAGCGGTCGCACGCGGCGATCTGCGCGGCGTTCCCGTACCTGGGCGGCACGCACGTCACGGTGGTCGATCACCGGCCCGGTACGGGCTGGATCCTGGGCCGGGCGAAGGAGCTGCACGCGAAGTACAGCCCGCGGTGCTGGGTGATCGACCCGGCCAGTCCTGCGGCGTCCCTGATCGGGGATCTGGAGGACGAGGAGAGCGGCCTCGGCATCGAGGTGGTCAAGCCGAAGGCGCGGGAGATGGCGGCTGCGTGCGGGCAGTTCTACGACGCGACGACGACGCAGTCCCTGACGCACTTCGACGACGCGCCGCTGGCGTCGGCGCTGGCCGGTGCGCAGCAGCGCCCGCTGGGGGACGCGTGGGCGTGGGCGCGGCGGATCGTGTCGGTGGACATCAGCCCGCTGGTGGCGGGGACGCTGGCGAAGTGGGGGCTCGGCGCGGACGTCGAGGAGACGGTCGACGCGCTCGACAACATCTGGTGAGGGAGGCCCCCATGCGCGCGAAGCTGCTCGGTTCGGTGGCGTCGGCGGCCGGTTGGACGGCGCGGTATCTGCCCGGGGTCGCGGGGGCGGTGCTGGCGTCGGCGGCGGCCTGGCTGGTGTACGTGCCTGCGGGGCTCGCCGTGGCCGGGGTGTTCTGTCTGCTGGCGGACTGGAGGCGGCGGTGAGCGTGTTCTTCGGCCCGCGCGAGCAGCGCGCCCCGTTCGCGGAGCCGCCGATCCCGCGCCCGTCGTCCTCGTCGGTGTTCTCGCGGGTCAACCTCGCCCAGGCCGAGGCGAGCCTCCAGAAGGTCGCCGTCTGGTCCAGCGTCGACCTGATCGCCTCGCTGACCTCGATCCTCCCGATCGACGTCTACGAGGGCACCGGTGCCGCCCGGCGGGAGCTGCCGCTGCCGCCGGTGCTGGAGGATCCGTCGGGGGAGGGGTACGGCACGGCGGACTGGATCTACCAGTACATCGTCTCGCTGCTGCTGCGGGGGAACAGCAACGGCCGGGTGGCCGCGCGGGACCGGATCGGCCTGCCGACGCAGATCGTGCTGTACCACCCGGACGAGGTGCAGGGCTGGCGGAGCCTGAAGACCGGCCTGCCGCAGTGGCGGGCGGGCGGCGAGGAAGTCCCTGCGGCGGAGATGTGGCACCAGCGGGCCTATCCCATCTCCGGCCGGCTGATGGGCCTGTCCCCGGTGGCGCACCACGCGACGACGATCGGTCTGGGGATCGCGGCGACCAGGTTCGGGCAGCAGTGGTTCCAGGACGGCGCGCACCCCTCGGGGATGCTGACGACCGAGCAGAACCTGAACCAGGAGAAGGCGGCGACGGCGAAGGAGCGGTTCATGGCCGCGCTGCGCGGCACCCGCGAGCCGCTGGTCCTCGGGGGCGGCTGGAAGTTCCAGGCGATCCAGGTCGCCCCGGAGGAGTCGCAGTTCCTGGAGACGCAGCAGTACACGGCCGCGGAGTGCGCGCGGGTCTACGGGCCTGGCATGGCGGAGGTGCTGGGCTATGAGACGGGCGGGTCGATGACCTACGCCAACGTCGAGCAGCGCAGCATCGACTTGCTGACGTACACGCTGGACCGGTGGCTGGTGCGCACGGAGCGGATGCTGAGCGCGCTGCTGCCGCCGGGGCAGTACGTGAAGCTCAACCGCAAGGCCCTGGCCCGCACGGACCTGCTGACCAGGTTCCGGGCACACGCGCTCGCGTTGCAGAACCGGTGGACGACGCCGAACGAGGTCCGGGACCTGGAGGACCAGAAGCCCGTGCCGTGGGGTGATGTGCCCTTGGAGGGGACCGCGCCGAAGGTGCAGATCGACCGGCAGGACCGGCAGGAAGGAGGGACGCCGTGAGCGACAGGAGTGCCAGGGCGAAGAAGCCCGGCGGGACGGAGCGGCGCGCGTTCCCCGTGCGGCTGGAGGTCCGCGCCAAGAAGGGCGTGCCGGACGTGTCCACGATCGAGGGCTACGCCTCCGTCACCGAGGCGCCGTTCGAGATGTGGGACTGGCTCGGCCCCTACTCGGAGGTTGTGCGCACCGGGGCGTTCGCGAAGACCCTCGCGGAGACGCCTCAGGTGCAGCTGCTGCTGAACCACGGCGGCCTCGCCATGGCCTACACCAAGGCGGGGAGCCTGCGGCTTTCGGAGGACACGACGGGCCTGCACATGGAGGCCGACGTCACCACCCGGCGCTCGGACGTCGGGGACATGCTGGCCGCGCTGGACGAAGGCAGCGTGGACGAGATGTCGTTCGCGTTCCGGGTGACCCGCCAGCAGTGGTCGCCGGACTACGACCAGCGGGACATCCTCGAAGTGGACCTGCACCGCGGCGACGTCTCCGTGGTGAACTTCGGGGCGAACCCCGCAACGTCGGTCGGCGCAGTGCGCGCGGCCGACTTCGACCGTCTCGACGAGGCGGACGCGAGGGCGCTGTTCGAGCGCCTCCAGCGCCGGTTCCAGCCCGCCGAGGCGGAGCCGAAGACGCTGTCCCTGTACGCCGCTCAGGCCGCCGTGATCGGCCTGTAGCGCATCTGTCGCCTGCACCACCCGAACGCGCCGGAGCCCACGCCGGAGCGCCCCGCGGCATGCCCGCGCACGGGCGTCACCACCTGGGTCACCACCCGGACGGCACGCGGGCGCGACCCACACCCACCCCCTCTGAAGGGAGCGAGCCGATGCTCGCCTACCTGCGCAAGCAGATGCAGAGCGCGCTCGAAGCACGGGCCGCGCTGAAGACCGACCTCGACCGCATCGTCAAGGCGGCCGAGGACGCCGGCCGGGAGAAGCTGTCCGCCGACGAGCAGACCGCGTTCGACGCGAAGCGGACTCAGATCCGCACCGCGGACACGGAGATCGAGCAGATGGACGCCCGGATCAAGGATCTGGAGGAGGACGAGCAGCGCGAGCAGCGGGCCGCCGCGATCCACGCCCGGCACGGCCAGGCCGGCGAGCGCCGCGAGCGCGTGAGTGTCACCTCGGAGCCGGAGACCTACCGCAAGGGCGGGCGGACCTCGTACTTCCGGGACCTGTTCCGGGCCCAGATGAAGGGCGATTCGGCGGCGGCCGAGCGGCTGTCCCGCAATGACCGGGAGGTCAGTGCGCGGCTGGAGCGGATCGCCCGTGGCGCCGAGGAGGCCCTCAAGGGCATCGAGGGCCTGGAGGCCCGTGCGCTGTCCACCACGGATGGTGCGGGCGGCGAGTTCGTGCCGCCGCTGTGGATGGTCAACGACTACATCGAGCTGGCGCGGGCCGGGCGGGTCGCCGCCGACCAGGTGCGGTCGATGGCGCTGCCGCCGGGCACCGACTCCATCAGCCTGCCGCGGCTCGCATCCGGGACTGCGGTCGCCGAGCAGGCAAGCCAGAACACGGCCGTGCAGAACACCGACGCGACCACCAACAGCATCACCGCGAACGTGACGACGATCGCCGGGCAGCAGGTCGTGTCCCAGCAGCTGCTGGACCAGTCGCCGATCAACATGGACGACATCCTGCTGGCGGACCTGGCCGCGGACTACGCGGTCAAGGCCGACGTGTTCGTCCTGTCGAACAACGCCACCAACAAGGTCGGTCTGCTGAACGTGTCCGGGCTGAACGCGATCACCTTCACCGACGCGAACCCGACGGTGGCCGAGCTGTACCCGAAGGCCGCGGACGCGGTCCAGCAGATTCACACCGGCCGCTTCATGCCCGCCGACAAGCACCTGATGCACCCGCGGCGGTGGGCGTGGATGACCGCGGCCGTCGACACCGCCGGGCGCCCGCTGGTGGTGCCCGCGGCGAATATGCCGCAGAACGTGCTCGCGGCGATGTCCGGCGTCGTCTCGGAAGGCTTCGTCGGGACGTGGCACGGCCTGCCCGTCTTCCTCGACCCGAACATCCCGGTCAACCTCGGCGGCGCCACCAACGAGGACCGCATCATCACCCTGCGCTCGACGGACGTCATCTTCTTCGAGGGCACCCCGAAGTCCGAGGCGTTCCGCGAGACGAAGGCCGACCAGCTGTCCGTGCTGCTCAGGTTCTACAACTACGCGGCCCTGCACGCCTCCCGCTACCCGAAGGCCATCTCGGTCATCGCCGGTACCGGTCTGGCCACCCCGACGTTCTGAGCCGACCCGGGCCCCGGCCTGTGACGGCCGGGGCTCCCGCCATCAGGGAGGCAGACATGCCCGAGCAGGAGAACGCGACCAACATCCGCACCGGCGAGACCACCGTCACGCAGGTGCCGACAGCCGACGAGGCGTATGCGGCGGCGCTGCTGCGCGAGCGCGACGGCTACGCCCGCCAGGGCCGCCCCGACCGGGTCGCCGCCGTCGACGCCGAGCTGGAGCGGCTCGGCGTCCCGGCGCCGGACGGCCGGGAAACCGCCGCCGAGTCCAGGCTGCGGCGCACCGCCCGCACCAAGTGAGGCGGTGAACCGTGCCGTACGACCTCGGTACCACCGCGCGCCTGACCGCACAGTGCCGGGACCCCGGCGGCACGCCCGCCACCGCGACCACCGCGGTGGTGACGGTGACCCTGCCCGACGGGACCACTGCCACCCCGGCCGCCGAGGAGACCGGGACACCCGGCAGCTACCAGGCCGACTACATCACCACGGTGGCCGGGCGGCACACCGTTCGCTGGGCGTTCACCGGCCCCGTCCACGCCTACACCGACGTCCTCGACGTGAGACCCGAGCAGTCCCCGGCGATCCTGTCCATGCAGGACGCCCGCGACCACCTGAACCTCAAAGGCCACCGCGACACCGGCGACGACGACGAGGTCAGGTTCTGGAACAACGCCACGACCACGGCCGTGGAGTACTTCACCGGCCCGGTCGTGGTCCGCACGGTGACCGAGGACCACGCCGTCAGGGTGGTGGAGGCCCTCACCCTGCGCCACCCCCCGGCGCTGGAGGTCCTGGCCGTCGACCCGCTCCTCGACGGCGGCACCGTCTACGACCCGGAGCGGCTGAACCTGGACGGCCCGGCCGGCATCGTCACCCGCAAGGACGGCGGCCTCATCCACGGCCCCGTCCGCTGCCGCTACCGGGCCGGACGACCGGTCGTCACGGAGAACATCAGCGGCGCCGCGCGGATCATCCTCCAGCACCTGTGGCGCACCCAGCGCCCCAGCCGCAGCGGCGGCCTGCCCGGCGCCACCGACGACTTCAGCGTGACCGAGCCGATCCCCGGCCTCGGCTACGCCATCCCCAACCGGGCCGTCCAGCTGTTCGGTCCGGACAACCAAGGACCAGGATTCGCATGACCGCGATGAACTCCCGTGTGCCCGAGGTGATCGAGGCCCTGGCCGCGCTCGCCCGCACAGACCCGGAGCTGGCCGACGTCGCCGTGGCGGACGGCCCCGAGGTGACCGAGTCGGCCGCACAGGACTGGCTGATCATCGGATTCGACGGCGACCCGTCCGGCGATTTCGAGGCGGCACAGTCCGTCATCGAGGCCGCCGGGCTCGGCACCTCCCAGGAAGAACAGTTCCAGATCACCGTGGCCGCCATCGCCAACCGCGGCGACACCGACATCGTGGCCGCCCGCACCCGCGCGTACGAGATCGGCGAGCGGGTCACGGCGTGGCTGCGGGAGTCGCCGAGTCTCGGCCTGGACGGGCTGGAGGCCGGTATCGGAGGGACCCGGCTGGTGCAGGACCAGACCGTGCAGGGCGCGCAGGCGCGGGTGCTGCTGACCGTGGCCGGCCGCGGATTCATCTAGAAGGAGGAGACCCCACATGGCTGCACTGACCGCCGTGGTGATGCCGCTGACCGGCGCCGCCGTCACCTACACCGCCGCCGCCGGGGGCGGGGACACCGCGCCCACCGGCGCCGGGGTACTGCTGCTCGTCAAGAACGGCGACAGCGCCGCGCACACGGTGACCCTGGTGACGCCGGGCACCGTGAACGGCCTCGCCATCGCCGACAGGGCGATCGCCGTGGCGGCGGGCGCCGAGGTCGGCATCCCGGTCACGAACGACTACCGGAACCCGGGCACGGGCCGCGCGAACATCACGTACGACGCCGTGACCTCCATGACGGTGGCCGTGATCCGGGTGCCGGTCTGATGGCCCGCGTGACGATGACCCACCCCGATCTGCCGGACCAGCCGATCGAGGTGGACGAGGCGGCCGTGCCGCACCACCAGGCGGCGGGCTGGCAGATCGCCGAGGACGCCCCGACCAGGAAGACGCCGACGGCGAGGCGCCGCCGGACGAAAGGAGATGAGAGCTGATGGCGACTCCGATCAACGCGAGCATCCGCTACTACAGGCGCGGCACCACGAAGGTGCTGTGGGTGCCGACGATCGCGAACAAGAACGCGCCGACCCGGACCGAGATCAACGCCGGGACAGCGCTGGAGAGTGAGACCGGCGCGATGGCCGGGTGGCAGACCACGTCCGCCACCGTGCCGACCGCGGCTCTCGGCTCGCGCTTCACCCCAACGGTGCCGGGCGAGATCACCGCCTCCGAGTCCAGCCTGACGTTCTGGGCGTCCAGGGACGGCGACGACGTGCGGACGCTCCTCACGCGCGAGGCCACCGGGTTCATCGTGTGGATGGACGAGGGTGACGTGGCCGGGCAGCCGATGGACGTGTACGCGGTGCAGGTCACGAGCCAGGCCAAGGTCCGTGAACTGGACAGTGCGGCGCAGATCATGTGCCAGTTCGCGATCACGTCCGAGCCCGCCGAGAACGTCACCATCCCGGCCTGATGACATGCCCAGCTCCGTACAGATCACGGGCACCGGCCAGCTGGTGATGCTGTCCCGCCGTCTGCGCGCGGCGGGCGGACCCCGGCTCCGGCAGAACCTGGCCCGCCGCCTGCGCCGGGCGGCCGAGCCGCTGCACCGCGACCTCCAGCAGGCCATCCGCACACAGCCCTTGGCTTCGGAGGGCCGCAAGCGCAACCGCGACGGACGCATCCCCCACGGCGGCCCCTCGCCCACGACCAGGCCCTTCCGCGCGATGCTCGCCGGCGGAGTCCGGATCAGCGTCAGGCAGGGCGCCAGCCCCGGCGCGCGGGTGTGGATGGACTGGACCCAGTTGGAGCCCGGGACTACCGGCGTCCCGAAGCAGGTCAACGAGGGGCGGCTGCGGCACCCCGTGTTCGGTAACCGCTCCCGGTGGGCGACGCAGTGGGCGCGGCCGGCCGGCTGGTGGACGCGCACCGTGCAGGCCGGGACCCCGCGCATGCGGGCCGAGGTCGAACGCGTCCTGGGCGATGTCCGCCGGGACCTTGAGTAGAAGGAGCAGCAGCACATGATCGTTTCCCTGCGGCAGGACGACGGCACCACCGAGCGGGTGTCGACCGGGGACCTGTCCGCCCTGGAGGCCGCCTTCATCGAGGGCCTGGTGGGCGTGCCCTGGCGGGTGGTGGAGGACCGGCTACGGACGCAGGACGTTACCGCCATGCGGGCCGTGCTGTGGGCGTTCCGCAAGCGCGACGATCCCCAGCTGGAGTTCGCCACGTTCGACGTCCCCGGCTGGCGGTACCGGCTGCGCGCCCGCATCGAACGGGCCGAGATCGACGAGATGCTCACCAACATCATGCGCGAGGCCCTCGCCACGAGC
>NZ_JBHYUG010000018.1:0-3059 GCF_042749375.1 Streptomyces sp. NPDC059477
CCCCCCCCCCCCGGCCCGCCCCCCCGCCCCGGCGGGGGCGGGTTTGTGGCGGCGGCTGCGTGTTGGCCAGCGGTGCCGGCCGCGTGGCCAGCCCCCGGGGGTTGAGCGGTATCGCCCCCGCTCACCAGCACGGTGGGCGGGGGCGATTCCACGTTCCGACGCCCCCCGCCGAATCACACGGCGGGGGGCGCCCGGCCGGGGGCCTCCCGAGCACCCCGACCGTCCTGCTTGGGGCTGTGCCTCAGACGAACGGAACGGTCACGTCCGCCTCCCCTGGCTGCAATGTACCCACCGGATCGACCGATCTACCCCTCGCAGCCCACCTGTACATCAGTCCTCGCCCTGGCCGTCGCGCTGCGACCGCCCGTACCAGGCCATGAGCTGATAGGTGGTCCGGAAGCCCAGTGCGTCACGCGCTGCCGCCACCTCCTTGTCGACTGCGGAGCGACTGATGCCGATCCGGGGGCCGACCTGGGCCTGCGAGTAGCCCGCGGCCAGCTCCCGCACGATGCGGAGCTGGCGCTCAGTCAGAGGTGAATCGATTCTGCTCAAGTCCTGCCAACGGGACGCGTGATTCCAGAACCGCTCGAAGAGGGAGCGGCCCCAGGCGACGGCCGCGCGGTCGAAGACATGCCAGCCGGAGTGATCCTCGGCACCGTCGACAACCATGTTGTCGATGAAGAGGTGCTTGCAGTCGATGAGCACCATGCGCGGGCCGGGCATGTCGGAGGCGCGGACCTCGGCGCCGTCCGCCAGGAGCCGGCCGATGTAGTCCCGGGTCTGGGCGTGCTCACGCGCGCTGCGGTGGTACAGCGACCGGACGCGGACACCGCGGGCGAGTGCGGCACGGGTGCGCTCGACACCCAGGCGGACTATCTCAGGGTCACGGTCGGCGGGCTCGCCCGGCTGGACGGAGCACAGCTCGCCGACGGCGGTGGCGGCGAGTTCGCCGAGCTTTGTGTTCATCTGGACGGCGGAGGCCAGGAACTCCGAGGCCGGGCCGCTGTAGAAACGGTGCGGGTCGAAGTCGGAGGCGAGGCGTTCTAAAGCGGGCACCTGTCGCATCTGCCCCACGATGCGCTCAAGGTCGCGCAGGATGCCCGCGGTGATGCCCTGGGCCGCGGCCCGCGGGTCGTGGGGGATGTAGCGGCCCGGGGTGTAGGGGTCCCGGTCCACGAGCCCCAGGGCGATCAGGCGGTGGGGGTCGTAGCCGTCGGGGGCGCAGCCGTGCTCGGCGATGTGGCGGTAAGCGGTGAAGTCCTCCCATGTGAGGGGTTCTTGTGCGCCCCCTGTGTCCAACTCATCCACGTTCACCCCTGGTTGTGCGTTCGGATTTCTGTAGGTGTGGATTTCCCCTGGCCAGCCGCCTGGACCTCACCCGTCCGGGATGAAACCCTAACGTTCCACCACACGGACTCGCATACACATTCGATTACGGATTTCTGGAGGGCTACATGGCTCGAACCCGGCTACTGGCCGCCTCCGCCCTGCTGGCCCTCGCCGCCCTGGGAACCACGGCAGCGGCAGCCACACCGCCCACCGGCACCGTCCAGGCCGCCGACATCGGCTGGGGCCGCATCACCGCCGGTGCGAACAGCGAGCCGAACACCGGGAACCCGCTCCCGGCGGACAACAGCGTCGCGGACATCGGCTGGGGCTGACCGCCCGCCACCCAGACTCCGGCCGGCCAAGCTCGGGAGGCAATGCCGCGCCGGAACACAGACGCCCCCTGCCGTGTGATTCGGCAGGGGGCGCTCTGCATACCTTAGACGCCCCGTCAGCCCATGGCACAGGCAGGTTCTCGCCAGCGGCTACGGAGTGGACCTTGGCAAGTTACGGGAGAGTACCGGGAAACCAAGATCATCAAATGTAGATGGCCGGTAGATCCTGAAGATCTACCGGCCATCTGACCAGGCACTATGCCGATGTGGGGCTAACAGGATTTGAACCTGTGGCCTCATCCTTATCAGGGATGCGCTCTAACCAACTGAGCTATAGCCCCGCCGCGCTCTGCGGTGTATGTCCCGCGCGCTGACCCCTGAAGATTAGCGCACGACCGCGGCAGTCCCAAAATCGATAGTCGGGCCCACTCACCCACCGACGGCCGGACTCACTCGTCCTCCGCCAGAGTCAGCTCCACTCCACCGACGAACCCCGCCGACAGGTTGTAGATGAACGCGCCCAGGGTCGCCAGCGCGGTCGCCAGGATGACGTCGATGACGGCGATGATCGACGTGAACATCAGGACGTTCGGGAGCGAGAGGAAGGACTGGAGGTCGAATCCGTTCGACTCGTTCGAGCCGGTGGCCTCCGAGATCGTGCCGCCGACCGTGGAGAAGACGCCCATCGCGTCCATGACCATCCACAGCACCGCCGCGGCGACGATGGTGCAGATGCCGAGCGCGATGGAGAGCAGGAAGCTCACCTTCATCACGGACCACGGGTCGGCCTTCGCCACCCGCAGCCGCGCCTTGCGCACCCGCGGTGTGGTGCGCGCGCCGGTGCGCGGACGGCGTACCCCGGCGCCCTGTGTCTGGGCGGCCTGACCACCTTGCGTCTGAGCGGACTGGCCGCCCTGCGTCGAGTACGCCTGGGGCGGGTGGTACGGCGTCTCCGTCTGTTGCTGCTGCCGCTCACCCGGCAGCGGCGACGCGTTCTGCGTCGCCGTGGCCGCCGCGCCGGCTGCCGCAGCGGACTGCGCCGGCGCGGCCGAGCCCCCGCCGGACGCCGCGTACTGCTGGGTCTGCGGACCTCGGGTGTCCGTCACAGTTCCCCCCTGGGATCCCTGAGCCCGGGATCCATGAGTGTCGGGCGCGTGCGAGTCGGCCTTGGCGGGCTTGATCGCTTGCAGATTGGTCGTATGCGGGTCGGTCATCTGCAGATCGGTCATTTTCGAATCGGTCGTGCTCGGATCGGTTGTGCTCGAATCGGTCATGCTCGGATCTGTCATCTGCGCGGCGGGGCCAACCGCGCCCCCCCCCAGTGGGGGACACCTGGGGGTAAGAGCCCCGGGACACGCCGGGCGCCCCGCGCCCCCGGGGCGGCACACGCTCAAGAAA
>NZ_JBHYUG010000018.1:3069-23630 GCF_042749375.1 Streptomyces sp. NPDC059477
GCCCTGTGTCGCACCGGTGGAGTTACCGGCCGGGATACCGGCCGGCGACCCGGCGCCCGTGGCTCCGCTCACGCTGACTCACTCCTCGTGCCTACTCGGCCGAGGGCGCACCCTCGTCCGTGCCGGTGGTCGCGGCACCCTCGGCGGATTCGTCGACGGTGCCGTTGGTCGCGGCACCCTCCGCGGACTCGTCGCCGGCCGCGTCGCCGTCGACCTCCTCCGCCTCGCGTCCCGCCTCGGCGTTGCGTGCGATACCGACCACGGCATCGCGCTTTCCGAGATTGATCAGTTGGACGCCCATGGTGTCACGGCCTGTCTCCCTGACCTCGTTGACTCGCGTACGAATCACACCGCCCGAGAGGGTGATGGCGAGAATCTCGTCGTTCTCCTCCACCACCAGCGCGCCCACGAGCGAGCCACGGTCCTCCACGATCTTGGCGGCCTTGATGCCGAGGCCACCGCGGCCCTGGACGCGGTACTCGTCGACGGGAGTCCGCTTCGCGTACCCGCCATCAGTGGCAGTGAACACGAACGTACCGGGTCGAACAACATTCATCGAGAGCAGTTCGTCGCCCTCACGGAAGCTCATGCCCTTGACACCCGAGGTCGCGCGGCCCATCGGGCGGAGCGATTCGTCGGTGGCCGTGAAGCGGATCGACTGTGCCTTCTTGCTGATCAGAAGCAGATCATCATCGGACGAGACGAGTTCGGCTCCGATCAGTTCATCATCGGATCCGTCCTCCCGTTCCCGCAGATTGATCGCGATGACGCCGCCGGAGCGCGGCGAGTCGTAATCCTTCAGAGATGTCTTCTTCACCAGACCCGCCTTCGTCGCCAGCACCAGGTACGGCGTGGCGTCGTAGTCGCGGATGGCGAGGATCTCGGCGATGGCCTCGTCCGGTTGGAAGGCGAGCAGGTTGGCGACATGCTGCCCGCGCGCGTCCCGGCCGGCGTCGGGAAGCTCGTACGCCTTGGCCCGGTAGACCCGGCCCTTGTTGGTGAAGAACAGCAGCCAGTGGTGGGTGGTGGAGACGAAGAAGTGGTCGACGATGTCGTCCTCCTTCAGCTTCGTGCCCCGGACGCCCTTGCCGCCGCGCTTCTGCGCCCGGTAGTCGTCGGCCTTGGTCCGCTTGACGTAACCGCCGCGCGAGACGGTGACGACGATGTCCTCCTCGGCGATGAGGTCCTCGATGGACATGTCACCGTCGTAGGGGATCAGCTGGGTCTTGCGGTCGTTGCCGTACTTCTCGACGATCGCGGCGAGTTCCTCGCTGACGATGCCGCGCTGGCGGACCGGCGAGGCGAGGATCGCCTGGTACTCGGTGATCTTGGCCTGAAGCTCGTCGTGCTCCTGGACGATCTTCTGGCGCTCCAGGGCGGCCAGCCGCCGCAGCTGCATCTCCAGAATCGCGTTGGCCTGGATCTCGTCGATCTCCAGGAGGCTCATCAGGCCCGTGCGCGCGATCTCGACCGTGTCGCTGGCCCGGATGAGCGCGATGACGTCGTCGATCGCGTCCAGCGCCTTGAGCAGACCGCGCAGGATGTGCGCCCGCTCCTCGGCCTTGCGCAGCCGGAACTTCGTACGGCGGACGATGACCTCGATCTGGTGCGTCACCCAGTGCCGGATGAACGCGTCGAGCGACAGCGTGCGCGGGACCCCGTCGACCAGCGCCAGCATGTTGGCGCCGAAGTTGGTCTGGAGGTCGGTGTGCTTGTACAGGTTGTTCAGGACGACCTTGGCGACTGCGTCCCGCTTGAGCACGATGACCAGCCGCTGGCCGGTGCGCGAGGACGTCTCGTCACGGACGTCCGCGATACCGCCGATCTTGCCGTCCTTCACCAGGTCGGCAATCTTCTGCGCGAGATTGTCCGGATTGGTCTGGTACGGCAGCTCGGTGACCACCAGGCACTGGCGGTTCTGGATCTCCTCGACCGCGACCACCGCCCGCATGGTGATCGAACCGCGCCCGGTGCGGTACGCCTCCTCGATGCCCTTGCGGCCCACCACCAGCGCGCCGGTCGGGAAGTCCGGGCCCTTGATCCGCTCGACCAGCGCGTCCAGCAGCTCCTCGTGCGAGGCGTCCGGGTGCTCCAGGTACCACTGGGCGCCGGCCGCGACCTCGCGCAGATTGTGCGACGGGATGTTGGTGGCCATGCCGACCGCGATGCCCGCCGAGCCGTTGATCAGCAGGTTCGGGAAGCGTGAGGGCAGGACGGTCGGCTCCTGGGAGCGGCCGTCGTAGTTGTCCGTGAAGTCGACGGTCTCCTCGTCGATGTCGCGGACCATCTCCATCGACAGCGGCGCCATCTTGCACTCGGTGTAGCGCATGGCGGCGGCCGGGTCGTTGCCCGGGGAGCCGAAGTTGCCGTTGGAGTCGACGAGCGGCATCCGCATCGCCCACGGCTGGGCGAGCCGGACCAGGGCGTCGTAGATGGAGGAGTCGCCGTGGGGGTGGTAGTTACCCATGACGTCGCCGACCACGCGGGCGCACTTGTAGAAGCCGCGCTCGGGGCGGTAGCCGCCGTCGTACATCGCGTACAGCACCCGGCGGTGGACAGGCTTGAGGCCGTCCCGGACGTCCGGCAGCGCGCGGGAGACGATGACGGACATCGCGTAGTCGAGGTACGACCGCTGCATCTCCGTCTCAAGCCCCACGGGCTCGACGCGCAGGTGCTGGCCCTCTGCTGCGGGCGTGACGGGCGGGACGGGGGTGCCGGGCGTGGCTGGGGTGATGTCGTCGGCCATTGCTGGTGAAGATCCTTTCTGGTGCGGTCAGCTGAGACCGACTCAGATGTCGAGGAAGCGGACGTCCTTGGCGTTGCGCTGGATGAACTGGCGGCGGGCCTCCACGTCCTCGCCCATCAGCACCGAGAACAGCTCGTCGGCCTGGGCGGCGTCGTCCAGGGTGACCTGGCCGAGAACGCGCAGTTCCTGGTCCATCGTGGTCACGCGCAGCTCCTCGGCGTTCATCTCGCCGAGGCCCTTGAAGCGCTGGATCGAGTCCTCGCGGATCCGCTTGCCGCGCTGGCGGCCCATCTCCAGCAGCGCGTCGCGCTCCCGGTCGGAGTAGGCGTACTCGACGTCCTCCCGGCCCCACTTGATCTTGTAGAGCGGCGGGCGGGACAGGAACACATGGCCGGCCTCGACCAGCGGGCGCATGAAGCGGAACAGGAACGTCAGCAGCAGGGTGTTGATGTGCTGGCCGTCGACGTCGGCGTCCGCCATCAGGATGATCTTGTGATAGCGGAGCTTCGCGATGTCGAAGTCCTCGTGCACACCCGTGCCGAAGGCGGAGATCAGCGCCTGGATCTCCTGGTTCTGGAGGATCTTGTCGATCCGGGCCTTCTCGACGTTCAGGATCTTGCCGCGGATCGGGAGGATCGCCTGGTACTCCGGGTCCCGGCCGGACTTGGCCGAGCCGCCGGCGGAGTCGCCCTCGACGATGAAGATCTCGCACTTGGTGGGGTCGTTCGACTGGCAGTCGGAGAGCTTGCCCGGCAGGGAGGCGCTCTCCAGCAGGCCCTTGCGGCGGGTCAGGTCGCGCGCCTTGCGGGCCGCCACGCGCGCGGTCGCCGCCTGGATGCCCTTGCGGACGATGTCCGCCGCCTCGTTCGGATTGCGGTCGAGCCAGTCGTTGAGGTGCTCGTAGACCGCCTTCTGCACGAAGGTCTTGGCCTCGGTGTTGCCCAGCTTGGTCTTGGTCTGGCCCTCGAACTGCGGTTCGCTCAGCTTGACCGAGATGATCGCCGTCAGGCCCTCGCGGATGTCGTCGCCCGTGAGGTTGTCGTCCTTCTCGCGCAGCAGCTTCCTGTCGCGCGCGTACTTGTTGATCAGGTTGGTGAGCGCCGCGCGGAAGCCCTCTTCGTGCGTACCGCCCTCATGCGTGTGGATGATGTTGGCGAAGGAGTAGACCCCTTCGCTGTAGCCGCTGTTCCACTGCATGGCGACCTCGAGGGACAGGGACTTGTCCTTGTCCTCGGCCTCCAGGTCGATCACGGTGGGGTGCACCACGTCACCCTTGCGGGAGTTGAGGTACTTCACGAAGTCGACGATGCCGCCCTCGTAGTGGTACGTGACGGTCTTGGCCTCGGCCTTCTCGTCGGCGCCCGCCTCGTCCGCCCCGGAGGTCGCCTTCGCCGACTCGCGCTCGTCGGTGAGCTTGATCGTCAGGCCCTTGTTGAGGAACGCCATCTCCTGGAAGCGCCGCGAGAGCGTCTCGAAGGAGTACTCGGTGGTCTCGAAGATGTCCGCGTCTGCCCAGAAGGTGACCGACGTGCCCGTGTGCTCGATGGCCTCGTGCTTGACCAGCGGGGCCGTGGGGACGCCCATCTTGTAGTCCTGCGTCCAGCGGTGGCCGTCGGTGCGCACCTCGACGGCGACCTTCGACGACAGGGCGTTCACCACGGACACGCCCACGCCGTGCAGACCGCCGGAGACCGCGTAGCCGCCGCCGCCGAACTTGCCGCCCGCGTGCAGCACGGTCAGCACGACCTCCAGGGCCGGCTTGCCCTCGGAGGCGACGATGCCGACCGGGATGCCACGGCCGTTGTCGATCACCCGCACCCCGCCGTCCGGCAGGATCGTCACGTCGATGGTGTCCGCGTGACCGGCCAGCGCCTCGTCGACGGAGTTGTCGACGACCTCGTACACCAGGTGGTGCAGACCGCGTTCACCGGTGGAACCGATGTACATGCCGGGTCGCTTGCGTACCGCGTCCAGACCCTCCAGCACGGTGATCGCACTGGCGTCGTACGAGGCGGTGACCTCGCCGTTCAAGCTGTGGGCCGCGTCGTTCACGCCGGCGTCGGTGGACGGGATGTTCTCGTTGGGGTTGCCGGAATCGGCCACGAAGCGCCCTTTCTGGCACAGCACGAACCAAGCTCGTCGGCAGGTTGCCGGAGCGGCTGCGGCATGTTGCGTTGGTAAGCCCTTGATCAGCGTTGCTCAGCGTTGCTCAGCTTTTCCCGGACGGTCCCCACGTTCGGGGCGGGATTACCTCTCAGTCTACCGGTAGCACTGACACTGATGGGCGTTTGCCGGTACCTGAGTCCGCATGTGCCGCCCTGAACCATCCTCCGCCGGGTCCCGATATGCGGATGGGGGCTTCAGGAGGCTCACGGAGCCACTCAGCGCTTCGGGATGTCAACCCTTCGCTACTCCGGGGTCAGGCCGAAATTCGCAACTGTGTGCGCCTTGAGATGGCGGTTGTGGGTGATTCGTACGACATTCGGTCCACAGGCTGTGGATAACCGGGGCACGTAGGGCCACTCCGGGCCCGGACAGGGGCTGCGGACGTGACGTCGCTCTCAGATCACCTACGGATCGCCGGTTCCGCGGCGGGTCGCGCGCGGACCGTCCGCAGCCGCTGTCAGCCCACTGTGAAGTCGCTCACTCGCCAACGAGAAGCGACTGCCGAGCCCGTGTCGGCACCCCGTACGGGCCCGCTGCGGACCGATAGCACAACCGTGCGAGCCCATATATGGCCCACAGCATGTAAATGGTCCAGACCAAGTATCGCGCGGGGGCGGACCAGAAGAACACGGCGCCCACCGGTCACCTCACCCGGCCCCCGTCACCCGTAGGTGTCGCCAGGTCCTCTGCTCCCCGGCGCCCGCAGCGGCCCGTACCGCCGCACCGGGCCGCCCGGACCCTGCACCTTGATCGCCCGGACCGCGCCATGGCCCAGATCCTCGTTGAGGCGCGCCACCAGCGTCGGCGCCAGCAGCCGCAGATTCGTCGCCCAGGCCGTGGAGTCGCAGCGCACCATCAGCACCCGCTCCTCCTCGTCGTACCGCTCCGGCACACAGTGCCCCGCCACGTCCCCGCCGACGATCTGCGGCCAGCGGCCCATCACCCCGCCCACCGCGGCCGGCGTCTCCCAGCCGCGCTCGGTGATCAGCCGGTTGATCGCCGCGCCCAGCGCCATGGGGTCGCGTCCGTCGGCGCGCGCGCCGGAGCGCAGACCGCCCCGCCGCGCCTGCTTCTTCTGCTGCGCCGCGTCGCCCCGCGCGCGTGCCGCCTCTTTCGCGGCCCGCAGGGCGACCCGCGCGAGGTCGACACCGGACGGACCGCCCTGCACGCCGGCCCCGGCGGCACTTCCCGACGGCACCGCGGCACCCTGGGCCATCCTGGCTGCCGACCCCTTGCGTGCCGCCGCCCCGTCGCCGCTCATACGCGCTCCACCGCCCCGCCCGACACCTCGTACCGCACCCCGCTCAGCACATGCGGTACGTCGTCGTCGACCGCGGCCGTCACCAGCACCTGCTCGCCGGGCGCCACCAGCTCGGCGAGCCGCTCCCGGCGCCGGGTGTCCAGCTCGGCGAAGACGTCGTCCAGGATCAGCACCGGCTCATTGCCCTCGGCGCGCAGCAGATCGTAGGAGGCCAGCCGCAGGGCGAGCGCGTAGGACCAGGACTCGCCGTGCGAGGCGTACCCCTTGGCGGGCAGCTCCCCGAGCTTCAGACCCAGATCGTCCCGATGCGGCCCTACGAGGGTGACGCCCCGCTCGATCTCCTGCTTGCGCGTGTCCGCGAGCGCCGCGATGAGCTGCTCGAACAGCGCCTCGCGCGTGTGCGCCTCACCCGGCGCCGACGGCTTGTACTCCAGTGCGACAGGTCCGCCCCCGGGCGCCAGCTGCTCGTACGCCTTGTCGGCCAGTGGCTGGATCGTGGCGATCAGATCCAGCCGCTGGGCGAGCAGCTCGGCGCCCGCGTGGGCGAGGTGCTGGTCCCAGACGTCGAGCGTGGACAGGTCCATGGAGCGTCCGCCGTGCCGCCGCGCGAGGGCCGCCGACTTCAGCAGGGTGTTGCGCTGCTTGAGGACCCGCTCGTAGTCGGAGCGGACGCCCGCCATGCGCGGCGCCCGCGCGGTGATCAGCTCGTCCAGGAACCGCCGCCGCTCCCCGGGGTCGCCCTTGACCAGTGCGAGATCCTCGGGCGCGAACAGCACGGTCCGGACGATCCCCAGCACATCGCGCGGTCTGGCCTGCGAGGACCGGTTGATCCGGGCGCGATTGGCCCGGCCGGGGTTCAGCTCCAGCTCGATCAGCTGCTGCCGCTCGCCCTGGCGGATCTGCGCGCGGATGACGGCCCGCTCGGCACCCATGCGGACCAGGGGGGCGTCCGAGGCGACGCGATGGCTGCCGAGGGTCGCGAGATAGCCGACGGCCTCCACCAGATTCGTCTTGCCCTGCCCGTTGGGTCCGACGAAGGCCGTGACGCCCGGGTCCAGCGGGACCTCGGCCCGGGCGTACGAACGGAAGTCGGCGAGCGACAGGTGCGTGACGTGCATGGTGGTGCGCCGGCCTCCCCCGAGGTTGTGGACCGCCGAAACGGTCCTGTGGATCACTTTCCGTACTGCTGGTGTCCTGCTGTCTGTCCTGCTCCGCTTGCGTGCTGCTCTTGGTTTATTGCCTGTACTGCGCTGTGTGTGTTGCTCGGCTCGCGCCGGTGCCGTCTACTTCGTCTCGACCGCGTGGCCGCCGAACTGGTTGCGCAGCGCCGCGATCATCTTCATCTGCGGCGAGTCCTCCTGGCGGGAGGCGAACCGCGCGAACAGCGAGGCCGTGATCGCCGGGAGCGGCACGGCGTGGTCGATGGCGGCCTCCACCGTCCAGCGGCCCTCGCCGGAGTCCTGGGCGAAGCCGCGCAGCCGCTCCAGGTGCTCGTCCTCGTCGAGCGCGTTGACCGCGAGGTCCAGCAGCCAGGACCGGATCACCGTGCCCTCCTGCCAGGACCGGAAGACCTCCCGGACATCGGTCACGGAGCCGGCCTTCTCCAGCAGCTCCCAGCCCTCGGCGTAGGCCTGCATCATGGCGTACTCGATGCCGTTGTGGACCATCTTCGCGAAGTGGCCGGCGCCGGCCCGGCCCGCGTGGACCGCCCCGAAGTCGCCCTCCGGCTTGAGTGCCTCGAAGACCGGCCGCACCCTGGCGACGTGCTCCGGGGCGCCGCCGTACATCAGCGCGTAGCCGTTCTCCAGGCCCCAGACGCCGCCCGAGACACCGCAGTCGACGAAGCCGATGCCGTTCGCCGCCAGCTCGGCGGCGTGCTTCTCGTCGTCCGTCCAGCGCGAGTTGCCGCCGTCCACGACGACGTCGCCCGGCTCCAGCAGCTTGGCCAGCTCGTCGATGGTCGACTGCGTGGCGTCCCCGGCCGGGACCATCACCCAGACGACGCGCGGGCCCTTGAGCGCATCCACCAGCTCCTGGAGGCTGTGGACATCGGCGAGGTCCGGATTGCGGTCGTATCCGACGACGGTGTGGCCGGCGCGGCGGATCCGCTCGCGCATGTTGCCGCCCATCTTGCCGAGGCCGATGAGACCGAGCTCCATCAAGTGATCCTTAGGTTGCGATGTGGCATGAGGCTGCGTGGGCACTGTCGTACCCGTGTCCGAGCCTAGCCCCGGATGCTCCTCCACATCTGTGGGCATACCCGCTCAAACGTATGCCCCGACCTGCGCTGTTCCGGTCGGCGAGCCGGTCAGCCGCTGAGCCGCACCGGCATGATCAGGTACTTGTACGCCTCGTCCGCCTCGGCGTCGAGCGCGGGCTTGCCGCTGAGCAGCGCCGGCTTGGTCGACGTCGTGAACGACAGCTGGGCCACCAGGGAGTCGATCGCGCTCAGGCCATCCAGCAGGAAGGTCGGGTTGAAGGCGATCGAGATGTCGTCGCCCTCCAGCTGCGCGTCGACTCTCTCCACAGCCTGTGCGTCGTCGCTGGAACCGGCCTCCAGGATGAGCACGCCCTGCTCGAAGCTCAGCCGCACCGGGGTGTTGCGCTCGGCGACCAGCGCCACGCGCTTGACGGCCTCCACGAAGGGGGCGGTCTCGATCACGGCGATGGAGTTGAACTCGGTCGGGAAGAGCGTGCGGTACTTCGGGAGGTCGCCCTCCAGGAGGCGGGTCGTGGTCCGGCGCCCCGCGCCCTCGAAACCGATCAGGCCCTCGCCGCCGCCCGACCCGGACAGCGCGAGCGTCACGCTGTCGCCGCTGGTCAGCGCCTTGGCGGTGTCCAGGAGCGTCTTGGCGGGCACCAGGGCGACGGCGGACGCCTCCGGGTCCTCCGGCTTCCACAGGAACTCGCGGACCGCGAAGCGGTAGCGGTCGGTGGACGCCAGCGTGACCCGGTCGCCCTCGATCTCGATGCGCACGCCGGTGAGCACCGGCAGCGTGTCGTCGCGGCCCGCGGCGATGGCGACCTGGGAGGCGGCGGAGGCGAAGACCTCACCGGGGACCGTGCCGGTCGCGGAGGGCATCTGGGGCAGCGCCGGGTACTCCTCCACCGGCAGGGTGTGCAGGGTGAACCGGGAGGAGCCGCACACCACGGTCGCTCGTACACCGTCTGTGGAGATCTCCACCGGCCGGTTGGGGAGCGCGCGGCAGATGTCGGCGAGCAGTCGGCCGGAGACCAGGACCGTGCCCTCCTCCTCGACCTCGGTCTCGACGGAGACCCGCGCGGAGACCTCGTAGTCGAAGCTGGACAGGCTCAGCTGGCCGTCCTCGGCCTTCAGCAGCAGGCCGGCGAGGACCGGCGCCGGCGGACGGGCCGGGAGGCTGCGTGCCGCCCAGGCCACGGCCTCCGCGAGTACGTCGCGTTCCACCCGGATCTTCACTGTTGCCGCCTCCTGCTGTTGCCGGCCTGCTCGCCCTGCCTGGCTCGTCCGTCTGTCGCGGTGTCATCGGTCCCCGTGACGGGAAGGACACCGGGGAACAGTCTGACGCACACCACTGACAGTAGGTGCCTCTCGGGGTCAAGTCGTGACGAGGGGCTGCCGGGCGACGAAGGCCGAGTTGTGCACAGGGCCCGCTTCGAAACGGATTCCCAGCTCTCTCTAGTTGGGAGTAGTAGTAGGGGCTGTGGATACCGTGGATAACCCCGTTTTCGCAGCTCAGACCCCAAATTTTGTCCACGGGTCCTGTGGGTGGAGGCGGTGGAAAACCGGCCTCGGCTGTGGAGAACAGAAAGTTCTGCACACTCCGTACACAGGGAGAGGCGACTTCTCCCCAGATCCGTCCCCAGCTTTACCCACGTTTCCCACAGCCCAACCCGGCAGCTTGGTGTGACGCCTTTCACTCGACCCGGTGATCAGGCGCGTCGCGTTGCCGAACAGTGGACAGAGGTGTGGAGAAGCCGCCGATCACTGGGGACAACCGCCCCCAGCCTGTGGGCAGCCGGTGGACAACTTTGTGCACAGGTTGTGGATCACTACTTTGTCCACAGCCTGTGGAGATCGTTTGTCCACCAATCCACAGGCGGGTGACCTGGTCTGATGGTCCTTCAACCGATCGGCCTGTGGAAGAGATCTGGACAACTCCGCAGTCCCCAGGATGTGGACGACAGAAAGTCACCGAATCTGTGGAGAGTGGCCGTAACCCTGCCCGGATTCGAACACCGGATGGCTGTGGAACGACGAAGGGCGCCCCGGGGTGGTGGTCCCGGAACGCCCTTGGGGTGTGGGTGAGGCCGGCTGAGAAGAGGTCTCCAGGGCCGCGCAGAGGCACTGAGCGCCCGCGCGGGGGTGGCGTGGGGTGCGCGGAGCGGCAGCGGCGCTGAGAGGGCTGGGGGCGTGAGGGCGCGGCGGGGCGTGAGCGCGTGGCGGGGCTGGAGGGCGCCGAGGGGTTGGAGGGGCTGAAGGGCGCCGAGGGCCTCGGCGTCGCTCAGCCGTTCTTGATGCGGTTGGTCAGCTCGGTGACCTGGTTGTAGATCGAGCGCCGCTCGGCCATCAGATTGCGGATCTTGCGGTCGGCGTGCATGACCGTCGTATGGTCCCGGCCGCCGAACAGCGCGCCGATCTTCGGCAGGGACAGATCGGTCAGCTCACGGCAGAGATACATGGCGATCTGCCGCGCGGTCACCAGCGCGCGCCCGCGCGAGGTGCCGCACAGGTCCTCCACCGTCAGCCCGAAGTAGTCGGCGGTGGCGCTCATGATGGCCGTGGAGGTGATCTCCGGCGCGGAGTCCTCGCCGCCCGGGATCAGATCCTTCAGGACGATCTCGGTCAGGCCCAGGTCCACCGGCTGCCGGTTGAGCGAGGCGAACGCCGTCACCCGGATCAGCGCGCCCTCCAGCTCGCGGATGTTGCGCGAGATCCGGGAGGCGATGAACTCCAGCACCTCCGGCGGGGCGCTGAGATGGTCCTGGACCGCCTTCTTGCGCAGGATCGCGATGCGCGTCTCCAGCTCGGGCGGCTGGACGTCGGTGATCAGCCCCCACTCGAAACGGTTCCGCAGCCGGTCCTCCAGGGTGACCAGCTGCCGGGGCGGCCGGTCCGAGGACAGCACGATCTGCTTGTTGGCGTTGTGGAGCGTGTTGAAGGTGTGGAAGAACTCCTCCTGCGTCGACTCCTTGTCCGCGAGGAACTGGATGTCGTCGACGAGCAGGATGTCCATCTCGCGGTACCGCTTGCGAAAGCTGTCGCCCTTGCCGTCGCGGATGGAGTTGATGAACTCGTTGGTGAACTCCTCCGAGCTGACATAGCGCACGCGCGTGCCCGGGTACAGGCTGCGCGCGTAGTGCCCGATCGCGTGCAGCAGGTGCGTCTTGCCGAGCCCCGACTCCCCATAGATGAACAAGGGGTTGTACGCCTTCGCGGGCGCCTCGGCGACCGCCACCGCCGCCGCGTGCGCGAAGCGGTTGGAGGCGCCGATGACGAACGTGTCGAAGAGGTACTTCGGATTCAGCCGCGCGGTGGGTTCACCGGGCCCGGCGGCCGGCGCGGGCTTCGAGGCCAGCGGACCGGGGGGCCCACCGGAGGACGGCGACCCGGGCAGCGCCGGGCCACCGAGCCCGCCCGGCCCACCGCGATGGCCGCCGGGGCCGCCGGAGGAGTCGGGCAGTTCGCGCCGGGCGTCGCGCTGGTCGTAGTCGCCGCGGCCGGGGTCGTAATCGCCGCGTGGACCGTCGTACTCGGAGCGCTGCTGCTCGTACGACGCCCGCTCCCGCTCGTAGGAACCGCGCTGGTCGTACGGCGGGCGCTCGCGGCCCTGGCCGCGGTAGTCCTGGCCGCCGCCATAGGAGTCGCGGGACGCGTACGGGTCGCGGTCGGGGAAGCCCAGGCGCTGCTGCTGCCAGCCGTAGTCGTCCTGCCCGCCCTGGCGCGGCCAGCCGCCGGGCTGGGGGCGCTGGTACTCCGAGGGGTAGGCCGGGCGGGCCGTCGGCAGTTGGTCGCCGGGGGATCCGGGGTGCTGGTCCTGGCGGGGGCGGCCGTAGCGGTCGTAATCGCTGTCCCGCGCGGGGCCGTCGTACGAAGCGCCGTCATAGGGGGCGCCTTCGCGGGAGGGCTCCTTGTAGGAGTCGTTGTGGGCGTCCTTGTAGGAGGCGTTTTCGTAAGGGCCGCCCTCATAGGGGCCCGACGGAAGCTCCGGCTCCTCGTAGCGCTGGGGCGGGAGGGACGGGGTGGGGAGTTCGCCCGCCGAGTCGTCGACGGTGATCGCGATCCGGATCGGGCGCCCGCACTCACGGCTCAGCGTCTCGCTGACGATCGGCGCGAGCCGGCCCTCCAGGACGCCCTTCGCGAATTCGTTCGGCACGGCGAGCAGCGCGGTGTCCGCGACCAGCGCCAGCGGCTGGCAGCGGCGGATCCAGTGCTCGTCCTTGCCCTCCACGCCCTGTCCACGGCCCTCACCGAGAAGCTGATCGAGTACTCGTGGCCACACTGCGGCAAGATCGGCAGGTACGTCAGCCACAGGGCACGCTCTCTCGTGGGTCCCACGAACGTGTGGTTCGCGGACGGGTCGGGATCCGGAGGGACAGGTCCGTCCGGGCTGGTCCCGGAGGGTCCGGGGCGGTCCGGGTCTGCTGGGGCAATCCCGCGCGGGCGGGGAGAAGGGAACGAATCGGAGTCCCGTCACGGTAGTCAGCGCGACGGGTGCGGTTCAAGTTGTTGTCCCCAGCCTGTGGACAGTGTCTCCCATCGACTGCTGGTTTGACCGGATGGCGTAGCCGCGCGTACCGTAACCAGGTCGAGTTGTCGATGGCTGCTGCCGCCTGCCTCCGATGGGCACAGGTCACGTCAGGTGATCGGACAGCGGTGCACTCGGGCGTGACGCGAGCTACTCGTGGGCGCACGGTGACAGCCAGGACGGCACCCCGCAGAACCCCGATCTCTTCTGGAGCCCCCGAGTGAGCAAGCGCACCTTCCAGCCGAACAACCGTCGTCGCGCCAAGACCCACGGCTTCCGGCTGCGGATGCGCACCCGTGCCGGCCGCGCGATTCTCGCGTCCCGCCGTGGCAAGGGTCGCGCCCGTCTGTCCGCCTGATCTCGATCAGGTCATGACGTCGTGCTGCCCACCGAGAACCGGCTGAGGCGGCGCGAGGACTTCGCGACCGCGGTCCGACGAGGTCGCCGGGCAGGCCGCCCGACCCTCGTCGTCCACCTTCGTAGCGGTACCACGGACCCGCACGCGCCTGGGGAGAGCGCTCCTCCGGCACGTGCGGGTTTCGTCGTGAGCAAGGCGGTGGGTGGCGCGGTCGTACGCAACGCTGTCAAGCGCCGACTGCGTCATCTCATGCGAGACAGAGTCGCCCTGGTGCCCCCCGGTAGCCTGGTAGTGGTACGAGCGCTGCCCGGTGCGGGTGACGCCGACCATGCACAGCTGGCCCGAGACCTGGATGCCGCCCTACAGCGGCTGCTGGGAGGGGGCGCGCGATGAAGTACCCGCTGCTGGCACTGATCAAGCTGTACCAGTGGACCATCAGCCCGCTGCTCGGGCCGGTGTGCAAGTACTACCCGTCGTGTTCCCACTACGGCTACACGGCCATCGACCGGCACGGTGCGATCAAGGGCACGGCACTGACCGCCTGGCGCATCCTGCGGTGCAATCCGTGGTCGTTGGGTGGTGTGGACCATGTCCCGCCGCGCAAGCGTCCACGGTGGCACGAGATGCTGCGCAACGCGTGGCGCGCACGCAAGGGCGGGCCCTCCGCCGCCGAACCGGCCACCGAAGGGACCTCTGCTTCGAGCCCGGCCGCAGAGAGCTCGTCCCATGCCCAAGGAGCATGATTAGTGGACACGATTGCCAGCTTCTTCAGCTTCATCACCACACCCGTCTCGTGGGTCATCGTCCAGTTCCACTCGCTGTACGGTGCGATCTTCGGTCCTGACACGGGCTGGGCCTGGGGCCTGTCCATCGTGTCGCTGGTGATCCTCATCCGTATCTGTCTGATCCCGCTCTTCGTGAAGCAGATCAAGGCGACGCGGGCGATGCAGACGCTCCAGCCCGAGATGAAGAAGATCCAGGAGCGCTACAAGAACGACAAACAGCGTCAGTCCGAAGAGATGATGAAGCTGTACAAGGAGACGGGCACCAACCCGCTCTCCTCGTGCCTTCCCATCCTGGCGCAGTCGCCGTTCTTCTTCGCCCTGTATCACGTGCTGAACAGCATCGCCAACAACGACACCATCGGTGTGATCAACGAGCGGCTGCTGGCCAGTGCCCAGAAGGCGCACATCTTCGGCGCCCCGCTCGCGTCGAAGTTCACCGACGGCTCCGCCGAGGTCACGGCGCTGGGCTCCACGATCACCGATGTGCGGGTCGTTACCGCCATCATGATCGTGCTGATGTCGCTGTCGCAGTTCTACACCCAGCGCCAGCTGATGACGAAGAACGTCGACACCTCGGTGAAGACGCCGTTCATGCAGCAGCAGAAGATGCTGATGTATGTCTTCCCCGTCATCTTCGCGGTCTTCGGCATCAACTTCCCCGTCGGTGTCCTCGTCTACTGGCTGACCACCAACGTGTGGACCATGGGCCAGCAGATGTACGTCATCCACAACAACCCGACCCCGGGTTCCAAGGCCCAGGCGTCCCACCTGGAGCGCCTCTACAAGCACGTCACGCACCACGGCAAGACCCGCAACCGGCGCGAGCGCGCCATCGTGAAGGCGATCGTCGCCAAGGGCCGCGACCGCAACGACCACGAGCGCAAGTTCATCAACGGCCTGAGCAAGGCCGGACTCGCCGCCCAGGCCGACGGCACGGTGACCAAGAGCGATGACGCGGTGACCGTGGAGCACGAGGACGGTACGACCACCACGACCGGGCCTGCCGCCCCCAGGCGCCAGCAGCCCAAGCGGCAGTCGAAGTCCCAGCGCCAGGGCGGTGCCGCCAAGCCCGCGGGCGAAGCTGAGAAGACCTCCCCCCACTCGCTCACCAAGTCCGACGAGCCGGCCGACGCCAAGCCGGGCGGTGGCGCCGGGAAGCAGGCGGCCAAGTCCGGCAACGGCTCGTCGCGCAGCCGGGCCCAGTCCGGTCAGCGCAAGGGCGGCCCCCAGCGGCCCAAGTCCCCGACCAAGAAGTAAGAAGGAGTCCATCCCGTGACGGAAGGCACCACCTCCGCTGCTGCCGAGGGTGTAGACACCCTGACCCGCCTGGAGCAGGAGGGCGAGATCGCGGCGGACTACCTGGAGGGTCTGCTGGACATCGCCGATCTCGACGGCGACATCGACATGGACGTCGAGGGCGACCGCGCCTCTGTCTCGATCATCAGCGAGGCGGGCACCCGCGATCTGCACAAGCTCGTCGGCCGGGACGGTGAGGTGCTGGAGGCGCTCCAGGAGCTGACCCGCCTGGCCGTGCACCGGGAGACCGGGGACCGCAGCCGGCTGATGCTGGACATCGCCGGGTACCGGGCCAAGAAGCGGGCCGAGCTGGCCGAGCTGGGCGCCAAGGCCGCGGCCGAGGTCAAGAGCAGCGGTGCCCCGGTGAAGCTGGATCCGATGACGCCGTTCGAGCGCAAGGTCGTGCACGACGCGGTCAAGGCCGCGGGACTGCGCAGCGAGTCCGAGGGCGAGGAGCCGCAGCGGTTCGTCGTCGTACTGCCCGCCTAGGGCCTGGCCCAAGGGCCCTTGTGGTCCTGTGTTCCACCGGCCCCGTCTGTAGCGCAGACGGGGCCGAAGTTTGTCAGCCTGGTCCTGAACGGCTGACGGTCCCCCGGTAGATCCCTGAGCCCTGGTGGTCGGCGCCCGGCGCGTCGAGGCGGTATGGAAGGACGGTCCCCGTGACGGAGGCAGCGGAGCTTCCCCCTGTGCCCGAGGAGGCACAGGCGGTGTTTGGTGATCGCTACGCGGACGCGGTCCGCTACGCGGAGCTGCTCGCCGAGGCGGGTGTGCAGCGCGGTCTGATCGGCCCTCGTGAGGTGCCCCGGCTGTGGGAGCGGCATCTGCTGAACTGCGCGGTGCTTTCCGAGGTGGTTCCGGAGGGCGTCACGGTCTGCGACGTGGGCTCGGGGGCCGGGCTGCCGGGCATTCCCCTCGCGCTGGTCCGGGAGGATCTGAAGATCACTCTCCTGGAGCCGCTGCTGCGGCGGACGAACTTCCTCGCCGAGGTCGTGGAGCTGCTGGGCCTGGACCATGTGACCGTGGTGCGCGGCCGGGCCGAGGAGGTCATGGGCACGCTGCCGCCCGTCCATGTGGTGACGGCCCGTGCGGTCGCCCCGCTGGACCGGCTGGCCACCTGGGGCATCCCGCTGCTGCGGCCCTACGGCGAGATGCTCGCGCTCAAGGGGGACACCGCCGAGGAGGAACTGAAGGCGGCGGCGACCGCGCTGAGCAAGCTCGGCGCGGTGGAGACGTCGATCCTGCATGTGGGCGAGGGCGTCGTGGACCCCCGCTCGACGGTGGTACGGGTCGAGGTCGGGGAGAGCCCGGGCGGCGTACGGTTCGCGGCCAAGCGGGCGAAGGCGGCGAGGACGGGGCGGGTCCGGAGGCGCCGGTGAGCCGGTCTGCGGGGGCTTGGTTCTTCTCTGGGGCTCTGGGCCGGTGAGCCGGCCCCGGGGGGACGTGGGGCGCTCATCCGGGCCGCTGGGTCGGCGTCCAGGGACTTGGTCCGGGCGTTGAGTCGGGGTCCGGGGAGTCGGCCCGGGCGTTGAGTCGGCGTCCGAGGAGTCGGTCCCGGCGTTGAGTCGGATCTCGGCGACTCGGTCCGGGCGCTGAATCGGCCTCCCAGGACGCGGCCCTCATCCGGCTCGCTCGGGATTCTTCCTGCGCGGCCGGGATGCTCCGCGAAGACGTCGTACTCCACACAAGCTGCCAAACCTGCGCATGACGGAGTGTCGCGACAGTTCGGCCATCGGCGCTGTGCATCGTGTTTCACGTGAAACGTCGCTCACTGCTGCACGGCATCATCAGTCGGGGCCGCGCCGCGGCCGAACCTCGCGACCGCAAGCCCCTCGGGTCCCTCAGAAAGACGACCGGCTTGTCCAAGGAGAGCGGTCAGTCCCTCGTGAGGGGCACGGAGTTGTCCACAGAGGTGGATTTCTCCACAGAAGAACGGGCCTCGCTGGTTCACCACCCCGAAGGCATGGGAGGCTCTGTTCATTGCGAGCCTGAAGTCGAGGAGAGTGAATCCTTGCGGTCCGACGCCAACATCGCGGGACCGATGACCGATCCGGTCCCCGGTCCCCGTACCGAATCTCCGGGGGAGGATGTTTCACGTGAAACACCGCCCCCGATGGACGACACTCCCATTGGTCGTGCTGCCCAGTTGGCAGTAGAGGCTCTGGGGCGCGCCGGCGAGGGCCTTCCGAGACCAGAACAGACCCGCGTCATTGTCGTAGCCAACCAGAAGGGCGGCGTGGGCAAGACGACGTCAACCGTCAACCTTGCCGCCTCACTGGCCCTGCACGGCGGCCGGGTACTGGTGGTCGACCTCGACCCGCAGGGCAATGCGTCCACCGCCCTGGGCATCGACCATCACGCCGAAGTCCCTTCTATCTATGACGTGTTGATCGAGGGCAAGCCGCTGGCGGAAGTCGTGCAGCCGGTCCCCGATGTCGAGGGCCTCTTCTGCGCACCCGCCACGATCGATCTTGCCGGCGCGGAGATCGAGCTGGTGTCCCTGGTGGCCCGGGAGAGCCGGCTTGAGCGCGCGATCCAGTCATACGAGCAGCCGCTGGACTATGTTCTGATCGACTGCCCGCCCTCCCTCGGTCTGCTGACGGTCAATGCACTCGTCGCCGGCCAGGAGGTCCTCATCCCGATCCAGTGCGAGTACTACGCACTGGAGGGCCTGGGCCAGTTGCTGCGCAACGTCGACCTGGTGCGGGGGCACCTCAACCCCGCCCTGCATGTCTCGACGATCCTGCTCACCATGTACGACGGCCGGACCCGCCTGGCGTCCCAGGTCGCGGACGAGGTGCGCAACCACTTCGGCGAGGAGGTGCTGCGGACGAGCATTCCCCGCTCGGTCCGTATCTCCGAGGCGCCGAGCTATGGGCAGACGGTGCTGACCTACGATCCAGGATCGAGCGGCGCCCTCTCCTATCTTGAGGCGGCACGAGAAATCGCGCTGAGGGGTGTGGGTGTCTCCTACGACGCCACCCACGCCCACATCGGCGCTCAGAGCGACCCGAGCATGGTGGAGAGGATCCAGTGAGCGAGCGACGGAGGGGGTTGGGTCGTGGGTTGGGTGCATTGATCCCGGCTGCCCCGACCGAAAGGACCCCGGCACAGACCGGTGTGGGGGGCGCCGCATCCACGTCCCCCACGGCCGTACCGGTACTCACCGAGCGCGGTGTGGCCGCGGCCAAGGTGGCGACCCTGCCGCCTGTTACACGTGAAACAGAGGAGCACTCGGCCTTCACGGGCCCCGAGATGCCTCTGCCCCCGATGGGTGCCCACTTCGCCGAGATCCCTCTCGACGCGATCAAGCCGAACCCTCGGCAGCCGCGCGAGAACTTCGATGAAGACGCGCTGCAAGAGCTGATCACCTCCATTAAGGAGGTCGGTCTTCTCCAGCCCGTCGTCGTCCGCCCGGCGGGTCCCGCCCGCTATGAGCTGATCATGGGCGAGCGGCGTTTTCGGGCCTGCCGTGAGGCCGGTCTGGAGGCGATCCCGGCGATCGTCCGGGCCACCGACGACGAGAAGCTTCTCCTGGACGCGCTCCTGGAGAACCTGCACCGGGCGCAGCTGAATCCGATCGAAGAGGCCTTCGCCTACGATCAGCTGCTCAAGGACTTCAGCTGCACCCACGACCAGCTGGCGGACCGCATCGGCCGGTCCCGCCCGCAGGTCTCCAACACGCTGCGGTTGCTGCGGCTCTCGCCCAAGGTGCAGAACCGGGTCGCGGCCGGGGTGCTGTCCGCCGGGCACGCGCGGGCGTTGCTCTCCGTCGACGACCTGGAGGAGCAGGAGCGGCTCGCGTACCGGGTGGTGGCCGAGGGGCTGTCGGTCCGGTCCGTGGAGGAGATCGTGACCCTGATGGGGTCGCGTCCGCAGAAGTCCCAGCGCGCCAAGGGGCCGCGGGCCGGTGGCCGGGTCTCGCCCGCGCTCAGCGACCTCGCCACCCGGCTCTCGGACCGGTTCGAGACACGGGTGAAGGTCGAGCTGGGTCAGAAGAAGGGCAAGATCACCGTCGAGTTCGCCTCTCCGGACGATCTGGAGCGGATCCTCAGCACCTTCGCTCCAGGCGAGCGGCTGCTGCTCCAGAAGAGCCTGCTGGAGGGTGACAACGACGGCGACGGCGACGGCGAGGAAACGGAGAACTGAGCCTCGGATCAGCCGGGTGGGATGACGCCCGGCTGATCGCCGAGGTGGGCCGGACGAGCGGAAGACGGCTCGGCCGGTCGCGAGGCGGGCGGTGTCCGGTGTGTACCGGGACGCGGCCCGCTCTTTGCTTTCTGGCGGTATCGGTGGAATCGCATCGTGGATACCATGCGGTCGGGTCTGGTACATCCACCTGGTGGGACCGCTCAAGGGGAGGCGGGGGCCGCGCGAACGATGAGCCGGGCCGGACTGATGAGCGCGGGACGGGGACTGGGCGCGGTCGGCGGCTTCGTCGGCAGCCTGCTCAGGGAACAGAGTGCTCTGACAGCCGCCCGCGACCTCGCGGGCGAAGGAAGCGAGGAACAGCCTTCATGGGCCGCCGGCTCGTACCGCTCACCCTGGACAACCTTCCGGACCTTCCCCGGCGCTGTCGCTCGTGTGTCTTCTGGGAGCTGGATCCGGTCAGCGGAGAAGCCGCGGTGAAAGCGGGCACGCCCGCGCGGGAGAAGGAATCCTGGATCTCCGCGGTGCTGCTGGACTGGGGGTCCTGTGGGCGGGTCGTCTATGTGGACGAGGTCCCGGTGGGCTTTGTGCTCTATGCTCCGCCCGCCTACGTTCCCCGCTCCACCGCCTTCCCCACGAGCCCGGTCTCGCCCGATGCCGTGCAGCTGATGACGGCCTTCATCATGCCGGGGTACCAGGGGCAGGGGCTGGGCCGCGTCATGGTGCAGACGGTCGCCAAGGATTTGCTGAGGCGGGACTTCAAAGCGATCGAGGCGTTCGGCGACGCCCGCTGGACGGAGCCCGCCTGCGTGCTGCCCGCCGATCATCTACTGGCGGTCGGCTTCAAGACGGTCCGCCCGCACCCCATGTATCCACGGCTGCGGCTGGAGCTGCGGACGACGCTGTCCTGGCGGGAGGACGTGGAGATGGCGATCGACCGGCTGCTGGGCGGCGCTCGGAAAGAACCGGCGCTTCGGCCGCTCTAGCAGCGCCCGTTCAGTCGGGAGCGGTCCTGCGAATGGGGCGGGCGGGTGGGGGCGGGGGGGGGGGGTGTGGGGGGGGTAAGAGCCGGGGC